>JAAUYW010000015.1 GCA_014804915.1 Desulfovibrio sp.
TCCGGATGCGGCCCGCTGCATCTTGATCTCGACCTTGTCTTTCAGTCCTTCGTAATATGTGCGCAAAATCGCAAGTACTTCTTCGCGGCCGAAATGATCCGGCACTTCCTGGCCCTCGGAAAGCATCTTGCGCAGCTTTGTGCCTGACAGGATTACGCGGTCTTCCTTGCTGTGCGGGCAGGTGCGCATTGAGGCCATGCCATCGCATTTCTTGCAGTAGAAAGTCCAGTCGATATTGATTGGCTGGCAGAGCAGGCGCTTGCCTTCATCTTCGGGTTCCGGCTTGCGGCGGAAGATTTCCTGGGCTTCAAACATGCCATAAAAATCGCCGACTCCGGCATGGTCACGGCCGACAAGCAGGTTGTTGATGCCGTAATTCTGGCGGAAAGTGGCATGCAGCAGGGCTTCGCGCGGGCCAGCATAGCGCATGTCCAGCGGATAGCCGGACTGGATGATGAATTTGGGCACAAAATAGTTTTCCACAAGCGTGTCAATGCAGCGCACGCGCACGTCCGCCGGAATATCGCCTGGCTTGAGCGAGCCGACAAGGGAGTGGATGACTACGCCATCGCAGGTTTCAACGCCAATCTTTGCCAGATATTCATGCGAGCGGTGCATGGGGTTGCGCAGCTGCAGGGCTGCGACTTTTTGCCAGCCGCGCTCATCAAGTTTTTCGCGCAGCTGCGCCGGCGTCATGTACACGCCTGGGAAGCGCTCCGGAAAATCGCCCTGGGAGAGAACTTTTACCGGCCCGGCGATATTGTATTCGTGCTGCGCAAGCACCATTTTAACGCCAGGATGATCCTGGGGAGCGACTTCCCAGAACTTTTCGGAATCCGGGCCTTCGCCCTTGAATACCATCTCGCATTCCCAGCGCTTGTCAGCCTCGGTCATCTCATAGATTTCTTCAATCTTCATGGTGGCCATGATCTCGTCTTTATAGACAAGCGCCACCTCTTCGCCCACATGCAGGCGCATTGCGTCCGCGGCTGAAACGTCCAGGGTAACCGGCACTGGCCAGAAAGTGCCGTCAGTCAGGAGCATGCTTTCGCATACGCTCTTCCAGTCGGCCTTGCCCATGAAACCGCTGAGCGGAGAGAAGCCGCCAATCCCCATCATGATCAGGTCGCCGCGCGCACGGGAAGAGATCTCTATTTTGGGCAGGGTTTCAGCCTTTTTCTTTTCCTCCTCCAGGGCTTTGCCTTCAAGCAGGGCGCAAACAAGACCTTTTCCGCCATGTGGCGGCACTAATTTGGACATGGCTTTATCCTCCGGATTTGTTGGGCCAAGAGGCGTTTTCGCGTAAATGCCACACCTGGTTTTTGCGCGTTTGCGCCCGCAATGGCTGGCTAAATTTCTTGCGGGTATCTTGTGAACTTTCTAACAAAATGTCAATAAGGTTTAAAAATTTTTCCGGCTTGTCTGCTGGAAATTGCGCCAGGGATTTTATATAAGAAACAGGAATCAATTTTAAAAAAGAGAAAGACGCCGATATGACCAGCCAGCTTAAAACCGTGTTCCTGCTTGCCGCGCTCAGCGCAATTATAATCTTTCTGGGAGGCATGATAGGCGGGAGAATGGGAATTATCATCGCATTCGGCTTCGCTATCCTGATGAATGTGGGCAGCTACTGGTATTCCGACAGGATTGTCCTTTCAATGTACCGCGCACGGGAGCTGGGGCCGGATGAATCGCCTTTCCTGCATGAAATTGTTTCGGATCTGGCCCGTAATGCCGGAATCCCCAAACCGCGCATCTTTGTTGTGCCGGAGCAGGCGCCAAACGCGTTCGCTACCGGCCGCGATCCTGAACATTCGGTTGTGGCGGTAACTGACGGCATTTTGCGGCTGCTTTCTCCCCAGGAGCTGCGCGGCGTTGTCGCGCATGAAGTTGGCCATATTGTCAACCGCGACATTCTGATTCAGACTGTCGCCGGCGTGATGGCTTCGGCCATTGTGACTCTTGCCAACATGCTGCAGTTTTCCGCGATTTTTGGCGGCAACCGCGAAAATGGCAGTAGCGGCATCAGCGCGATTTTTCTGGCTCTGCTTGCGCCTGTTGCCGCAGGCCTCATTCAGATGGCAATTTCCAGATCGCGTGAATACCTGGCGGATGCCACAGGCGCCAGGCTCTGCGGACAGCCGCTCGCCCTGGCAGGCGCGCTTTACAAGCTGGCGGCAGCCAGCGGCCAGACGCCGCTTGCGCATGGCAATCCCAGCACAGCCGAGATATTCATTGTAACGCCGCTTTTTGCGCGTGATGGCGGCATTGCGCGCCTGTTCAGCACGCATCCGCCAATTGAGGAGAGAATAAGCCGCCTGCGCGAGCTGGCGGCCAGCCGCTAGATGCGTTTTCTGCTCGCCGTTTTTGCGCTGGCTTCGCTTTGCGCTTGCGCGGCAAGGGAGGCCCAGCAGCCAGCTGGACCGGATTGCGATACGTTTTATGTGATTTTGCCTGGCAATTTCATCGTTGATCTTGCGGCTGGCTCGAAAGTGATTCTGGATCCTTCAGCGCAGGAGTTCGCGCTTTTTTGCACGGCCAAAGCCGCCGGTGAAGCGCTGGAGAACGTTCAGCCTGCGGGCGACTGGCGCATTTACAGGCTGGATGGGGAATCCGGAGCAGGTCTGGCAGCCCGCAGCGGCAATGGCTATGTCCTGGCCAGGCCTGCGGAAGTCGTGGACTGGCTGGAAGTCCNATANTCCTGTTACAGCTTTGCCAGAGCCTGGCCAATGCGCTCCAGCGCATTNTTCAGGGTTTCATCATCTGTGGCGTAGGAGATGCGGAAGCAGGCGTCATTGTCAAATGCCGCGCCAGGCACTGTCGCTACGTGCGCGCTTTCAAGCAGATACTGGCAAAATTCCAGGGAATTAGCAATCTTGTCGCCATAATAGCCTGAAACATCCACAAAAAGATAAAANGCCCCTTCTGGCTGGGGACAAATTGCCCTGCTCCAGCCGGAAATTATGTCCATCGCCAGATTGCGGCGTCTTTCAAAGGCATGCCGCATTTCACGCAGGCAGTCATCTGGCCCATCCAGCGCGGCCAGGGCNGCCTTTTGCGCGATTGAGCAGATATTGGAGAGGCTGTGNCCCTGGAGCATGCTCATCTTTTTTATCAGATCNGGATGTCCGGCCAGAAAGCCAACGCGCCAGCCTGTCATTGCAAAACTTTTTGAAAGGCCATTGGCGACTGCCACAAGCTCTGGACAATGGGCGAACCACGTGATGGCGCTGGTCATTTGGGCTGGNGGATAGACAAGCTGGTCGTAAATTTCATCTGAAAGCACAAAAATATTGCGNGCCAGNGCCCAGCGCATTATTTGCGTAAATTCGCGGTCGCTGTAAACCGCGCCAGTGGGATTGCAGGGGGAGTTGAGAACCAGCAGCCTGGTTTTGTCTGTAGTTTTTGCCTCAAGCATGGGNGCCGAGACCTTGAANGANGTGNCCGGNCCGGCTGGCACAGGAACAGGCANAGCGCCTGCCAGACGCGCCATGTCCGGATAGCTTACCCAGTATGGCGAGGGAATGAGAACCTCATCGCCAGGATTGAGCAGNGTCTGCATAAAGGTGTAGATGCAGTTTTTGCCTCCGGCCCCCATGANGATTGATTCCGCAGGCACCGGCGTCTGGTAGTGGCGCTCAAAATATCTGCCAGCTGCCTTGCGCAATTCAGGTATGCCGGCAACAGGCGTGTAGCGCGTGAAGTTGTCCTCAATCGCCCTGATCGCAGCGCGGCGGATGTGCNCTGGCGTGGGAAAATCCGGCTCNCCGGCCGCAAGTCCCAGCACGTCAANGCCAGCAGCCCGCAGCTCCTGCGCGCGCGTGTTCATGGCAAGAGTCATGCTTGGCGTAATCTGGTCAAGACGTTTGGCAAATTCCATTGCTGCGCTCCCTGCTGATTTTGTCAGAACAGGTTTGCCAATAGCACTTTGACTCATGCCTGTAAATGCCCAAAATGCGCGCCTGCGAAAAGGCGGCAGCTGGTGATGGCCTGTCAGAGTTTGCGATAATAAAGATTGATGTCCTGCCACGAGCCATCNGGCCTGCGAAAACCTTCCGGAATCGTGCCCAGACGGCTAAAGCCAAGTTTTGGATAGAGAGTGTTGGCCGCGGCATTGTCTGTAGCTACAGCGTTGAATTGCATGATTCTGAAACCAAGCTTTTTTGCCGTNGCAAGGCTGTGCTCCACCAGCGCCCTGCCGGCTCCCTNGCCTCTCCGGTTTGCGCTGACAGCATAGCTGGCATTGCAGATGTGGCCGCANCGGCCGACATTATTGGGATGNAGGATGTATAATCCCNTCATCTCTCCGGCCTCATTTCTGGCTACGCCGCAAAAACTCTGGCTGGCAAAAAATTCCCTGGCAGAGGNTTCGGTTTCAGGCTTTTCCTGCGGAAAGGCCTGGCCAGCATTGACAACTTCATTCCAGATTGCAATCATTTCCGGAATGTCCGTTTCCTTGTACGCTTCAATTTCCATGCTCGTTTTCCTCTGGTTTTTTGTAACAGATTGGCGTAATCTCATCCAAACAGGAGNCCTGAATGATAACGCCTCTGGACTGCGTGTGCATGCAGATTATCGTTGCNGAAAGACGGGTGGATGAAGCGCATTATCATTTGAATGACGCTGCCNTGCAACGTCCGCGNCACATTATGGATGAAGCCAATTTTCATCTGATTAACCGNCACATCCAGATGAAGCAGATTGGTTTTGATTATTACAGCAATATTGTCACCTACCGCGTCTAGATTCCGGCCAGGCGACATTCAGCCTGGNGCAGATTTCGGCCACGCGNTCCCNGTAGGTATGCGANGNGGCGATCAGTTCCCGCCATTGCCCTGCCAGATCCTTCCTTGCTGCGGGGTTTTCTCTTAACCACGCGACCCTTTCGCCGATTTCAGCTGGCGCTGCCAGCGCGATTGGCCCTGTCAGNTCAGCGGGAAAAATATCCAGCCCTGGTGTTGCGTCCGTGAGCAAAAAACCTCCGGCCGCCCAGACGTCAAAATGGCGCTGGTTGAGACTGTGCGGCAAAAGCAGGCTTGTAACATTGAGCACATATTCGGCGCNGGCATAAATTTGCGGCAATTGCAGGTAGTAATCAACCGGCGGATGCAGACGGGCGCAAGGCAGATATTTTTTCCAGCCCTCATCGCCCATGACTTCAAGGCCTGACTGCATTGCCGCCTGTAGCCATTTGGCGCGCCTTAATGCCGAGCATTCGTCGCAGCCAAGGCTCACGGGTCTGGCCTCGCGCCCGGGCCAGAGCGTGGGCCTGATTTTTTCCTGCCACCAGTGGAAGTCCGGCAATTCGCCGGNTTCCAGTCTGGCGAGCGCCTGGNCGTAGAGGTCAGGCGCAATGCGCAGCCCCGAAAAAAANTTTTGCCGGCTTTTGAAGGCAGAGCTGCCGACAAATACTGGCGNCCCGGGGNACGCGCCTTGCCTGGGGGCGCGAAGCATGGCCGAGCTGGCTGCAAGCGGCAGAAAGAAGGCATTTTTNGCGCCAGAGGCCTGAAGCGGCTTTATAAAGCCTGGATCTGTAATAAACAGATTCGCCTGCTTCCACCAGGGGAGGGTAATTCCGGAAAGGATATTCCAGGGATTGTCAACAAGCCAGACTGCCAGGGGAATGCCNAGCTGGCGGCAGAGCTCAAAAATCCGGCCCTCCGGGTCAAGCCCGCGAAAATTTACTGACAGAACAAAAGCNGGCNNNTTNCCATTCCAGNTCTCCATAAGGGAGGCNANATCCGGCTTGTCGGCCAGNTTCTGGCAGACTGTAAGGCCGGCGTCTGAAAGGGTTGTCAGCAAATCAGTGTGCAATAGCTGGCTGGGGTTGCCTGGCAGCCAGATGAAATCCTCTGCGCATGCGGGCGGAGATATATTCNCAAGTGCGGCNTGCGCAAGAATCGGGCCCCAGAAATCAGGCGCAAGTTTCAGGCCTGGAGCATAAAACCAGACTTCGTAATCCCGAAGGAACGCTGAAATTCTGGCGGGATCAATTTNCTGCCAGCCGGCAGGGAGCTGAAGAGCGCCCTTGCGGGCGGAAAGCAGTTCGAGAGTGCGCGGCGCCTCGCACCAGAGAAGCGGCCCTTCAACCGGAGCATTGCCAGGCTGGGGGCCAAGGCCAAGCAGGANTCTGCCTTTTGCGCCTGGCTTGAGCTTGCGCCAGCTGGAGGGGCCGTCCGCAAGGCTGATCGGGCGCCCTGCGAAATCGGGTAATTGCAGCCGCTCTGGCCTTGCGCGCATATCTTGTGCTGGTCAGGGAAACCTGTTTCAGGCGGCCGGATTGCCCAGGACAAAAAAGCGCCTGGCATTTGCGCCACAAATTTCCCAAAGCCTGTCCGGCGCTTCGCCACGGGCCTCGGCCAGGGCGCGGCCAGTGAATACTGTATAGGCGGGCTCATTGCGTGTGCCCCGCCAGGGCACTGGAGAAAGATATGGGCAATCAGTTTCAAGCAGCAGCCTGTCGTCAGGTATGACAGTAACAGCCTCGCGCAGGCCGGAATTTGCCGGATAAGTTACCGGACCTGGCACTGAAATATGCCAGCCGTTCCGGATTATGCGCTTTGTCAGGCTTTTGTCGCCGCCAAAGCAGTGCCAGAGCAGCGGATAGTTGGCAAAGCCCCCTGCCTCCAGCAAGGTCAGGCATTCTTCTTCAGCTTCGCGGCAATGGATGACAACCGGCCTGGCAAGCTGTTTTGCCATTTCAAGCTGGCGGCTGAAAGCCTGCATTTGCAATTCCCTGGGGCAATCATCCCAGTGAAAGTCAAGGCCAATTTCTCCTACTGCCCGAATGCGGTCATCGTTCCTGAAGCAGGCGGCGATTTTTTCAAGGCAGTCCGGGGTGCAGCTCAGGCCATCGCAGGGGTGGATGCCCAGCAAAAAGAACACCTGGGGAAAATCGGCAAAATATTTTTTTCCGGATTCGTAGGCTTCCGGACTCAGGAAGACGTTGCCGATCTGGCTGACGCCAGCTTCTTTTGCCCGCGCAATGACTGCGGCGCGGTCATTGTCAAATTCGCTGCTGTCCAGATGCGCGTGGCTGTCCACCCCGCCGGCAGGCAAACGGACGCTTATGGGGTCAATACGCGCAGGCTTTTTATGGGCCATTGGCTTAATCCGGAGTAAAAAGTTTTGTAGCCAGTTTTTTGAGCAAAATTCGTCCGGCTGCGTAACCGCTGGCAAGGGCTACCATGGGCAGGTAATGGGGATGATGGCGCCAGGCAAGGCGCAGGCGGCTTGCCATTAGCCTGAAAGATGGAGCCCATTTGAAACTGTAGCGATTCCAGCCAGTGCTTGAGCCTTCGTGATGATAGACCAGGGCGTCAGGCGCATAAACGAGATCAAAACGGTTCCTGGCGCGCAAGGCCCAGTCCTGCTCTTCGCAATAGAGAAAATAGCCTTCATCCAGCAGCCCGACCTGGTTTACAAAATCAGCGCTGGCCAGCGCGCAGGCGCCGCAAATAAAATTCAGTTTCTTTTCGATTTCACTGGCATTCTGCGCCTGCGCCTGAACCAGATTGAGATTGGCGCCGCTAAAGCTTGACAGGCCGGTGAGGTAATTGGTGTGGCCGCCAGCGCAGCATTGCACAAGGTTGTCAGGAGTGGGATAAAGCAGGAGGGCGCCGCAGAGCCCGGGTTTTTTGCTGGCGGAAAGGCGCTTCCACATTGCTTCCAGCGCGGCGGAATCTGGCCAGGCGTCATTATTGATGATCAGGAAGGCGTCGGCTCCCCAGGCCACGCCCAGTTTGAGGCCCAGGTTGTTTCCGGCAGCGTAGCCGTCATTGCGGCCGGATTTGAGCAGCACATAAGGTTTCTGCTCTGGCGTTGTTCCCGCGGCAGTGATAGCCAGATCTTCGCTGGCGAAACCTTTTAGCCAGTTTTCCAGCTCCTGACAGGAATTATCTGGCGAGGCGTTATCAACCGCAATAATCCAGGCAGGCGCAAGGCTTGAGTTGCGCAGGGCCTGGATGCATTCCGCTGTTTTATGCCAATGTCCGTACTGGACGACAATAGCTGCGATTTTGGGCAAGGGCATAAAGTTGATTTTACTGGCGGCGCAATTAGAATCAAGCTAAATTTGCTGCATCAGGAATTTGAAGGCGGCTGGGCTTGCAAAAGCGTGGCCCTGTTGCCTCTGGTCGCGTGCGCGGTTTTTTTTTGCGGAGGTGGGCATGGTTTGTTCTGGAAAGCCGTCTGGGCCAGGCGGGCGCTGATTATGGCCGGCCCATTGTCTGTATGGGTTGCCAGTCTTGGCTGTCCCAAAAACAGGGTTGATACGGAAAAACTGCTGGGATCGCTGGGGGTGCCAATCAGGTTTGCTGCCACGCCTGGCCGCGCAAGACTGGTCCTTATAAATTCCTGCGCATTCATTGAGCCTGCCACTCGCGAGTCCCTGCGCACGATATTTGATACTGCGAAGCTGATTGGCGGGCTGAAACGCAGGCCCAGGCTGGTGGTTGCCGGCTGCCTGCCTGGCAGATATGGAACAGGGACGCTTGCCAGCCAGATACCCGAAGTGGATCTCTGGCTGGATAGCGCAAGCATTGAGGACTGGCCCAGGCAGCTTGGCAGGTTCCTTGGCATTGACGCAGAGCCGGCGCCTGGCAGGCTGTGTGTCAGCAAATCCTATGCCTGGTTAAAGATTTCAGAAGGCTGCCAGCATCGCTGCTCTTTTTGCGCTATACCCTCCATTCGCGGTCCGCTCAGGTCCCTGGCGCCTGAAATCATTCTGGAGGAAGCGGAAAAGCTGCTTGCGGATGATGTGCGGGAGCTGATTTTGGTTGCCCAGGATCTGACTGCCTGGGGGCGCGATCTGATCTCTGCCGGTTCCGCAGCTGGCCCGGCTGATCTTGCGGAGCTGGTTGACGCTCTTGCCGGACTTGCGAAACTGAAGTGGCTGCGCCTCATGTATCTTTATCCGGCCGCGGTTTCAGACAAGCTGCTCAAGGTCATGGCCCAGGGCGCGCCAGTTCTGCCTTATCTTGATTTGCCTTTCCAGCATTCCGAAGCGCGGGTTCTGGCCAGCATGGGGCGACCGTTTCAGGCGGATCCAAGGGAGATCGTCGCCAAAATCAGGCATGCGCTGCCTGGCGCCTCGCTGCGCGCGACATTGATGGTGGGCTTCCCGGGAGAGAGCGAGCAGGATTTTCAGG
The DNA here is from genome assembly GCA_014804915.1 of Desulfovibrio sp. Lineage (GTDB taxonomy): Bacteria > Desulfobacterota > Desulfovibrionia > Desulfovibrionales > Desulfovibrionaceae > Desulfovibrio. The sequence continues at coordinate 9,150 of JAAUYW010000015.1, forward strand.
CCTTGTGCGATTTTGTGGCAGAAACGCGTTTTCAGAATCTGGGCGTGTTTCCATTCTATGCTGAAGAGGGCGTGCCTGCCGCATCTTTGCCCGGGCAGATTCCGGAACATGTAAAGCAGGAGCGGTGCCGGCGCATTATGGAGCTTCAGGCTGAAATCAGCGCCGATTTGCTGGCCGGGCGGGTAGGGGAGC
>JAAUYW010000016.1 GCA_014804915.1 Desulfovibrio sp.
ATTTATTTCCAATTATCTCTATCATTGTACAATTTATAATGAATAAATATGAATATGAATATTTGATCTCTTATGGCTCCTCTGGCGGAGGATATGCAGCTTTAAAAATATCAGAATTCCTATCTTGTAACGCTATCGCTATTAATCCCCAGATCTATCTTGATAAATATAAATACTGGAAAGATTTCTGCTTAATTTCAGGTTTTGATAGAATCCCCTATGACAAGAGAAGGTTTGAGCTCAATCTCTCACCGACATGCAAATATTTAATAATTCAGAATGATAGCGATGAACACCATTGCATACATCATCTTTTCCCTTTTATCAAAAATAAAGGAATTTTTCCTAAATATGGCCTTACTGGAAATGAAAACATCTGGATCTGGCTTTATCATGCCTTTGGAGGACATGATGTTCAGGAAGATGAATATTTGCTAACTTTTATCCTCTGGCTTAACAGTCAGTTGCCACCAAAATCGCGAGAGGAATTAATGACGTTGGATAATCTGGCGACAGCGTTATCGGGGCTTTGGGCTCGTTATCGCTGGCAATGTCATTTAAACAATTTATCCAAATAGTTGCAGATGTATTTTATCAATTTGCACTGAATTTTATTTTAATGTAAAAAAACTAAACTACAAAGTGCTGTAAAGGGGGATATTTTTATTGATACATCCCCCGAAAAGAGTATCTCTGTGCCAGTTTCCATCGCTCCTATTACTTCATGATGTTACAGATTTGGTATATAACCCAATTCGCCGCTTGATGGCCAGGATAACTGACCTTGCTCTTTCATTGAGAGCGTTTGCCGCTAATGCTGCCATCTCATCCCCCATGTCGAATAGGCCTAATTCAGCGTGACGCGGAATTTGCGCAGGAAATCCGCAGGCATATAAGTCATTTTTGCCTGGCGCAGGCCTTCCTCATCAAGATCCTGGGCGCGATTTATCCATTTGAAGCCTTCTCCGGCGTGTCTTGCAAATTGCAGGTTCATGGCCTGGTAAACGCCCTTGTAGCCGTTCAGGCCTTTTTCAAAATGCACTCCCAAAGTCTCCTCATCCAGCTTTTCGCCCACGCTGAACGCGATCATTTCGCCATTTACCCGCAATGCGCCGCCATACATGTGCCTGAACTGCTCCCAGTGCGTAAGCACCCGCCTGATCGCCTCATTTTCAGCTTGCAACGAGGGCGAATCCTCGCACTCATGCCACTGGCACCAGTGATCCTGGACGCCCAGCACCGCGTCCACCATGGAAGGTGAGATCTGCTCATAACCAGGCTCGCCATACGCCTTTACGTAGCTGTTGTAATGGTTTTTCTTTTTATGAAATCTGGCGCCTGACAGATTCGCGAGATCAGATTGCAGATACAGATATTCCCACTGGCCCCTGTCCTCTTCAAGGCGGATATTTTCCGGAAGCGCCTCCAGCCACAAATTCGCCAATTCCTCCGGCACACGTGTGAATTGCCATTTCCGATTTTCGAAATAGCGCTCAAAAAGGCCTTGCCAGTCAGCGCGACCCCAGTCGCCCAGCGGAGCCCAGCATACCGGTTCGGGTCTGGTCTGCCTGATCCAGCACAGGCCATCAGCGAAATGCCACTCCAGGCCAAAATATTCCTGCCAGCCCCAGAGATTGACCAGGCTGTAGTCCAGCGACCTGCGCGGCGTAGCCTGCCAGAATTCGTAATACTGGTCTTTTTCCGCAAGGCTTACGGGATAGAACTTGGCATTCATCAAACTCCTCCTTGTGAGGGCGCGTTTTTTGCCAGATTTCGCTTCATCGCGAATCTGGCCCAGTTGCAGCAGAGAATTACGCAGAGCATGATCGAGGTCTGGATTATCTGNGAAATTGACATNGCGGCGAACACTCCCGAAGCGTCCCCCCAGATCTTGTGGCCCAGCAGCCAGCCCAGCGGCAGGCGCACCGCCCAGAATGTGCCGCCATAAACCATCAGGTTGTATTGCGTGGCGCCGGCGCCCACCATGATGCCGCCCATCACCTGGCTGGCGATCGAGAACGTGGTTGTCGCCAGATTCCAGGAGAGGTAATTGACAATCTGGGTCTGNGTAGGCGCNTCCTGCGAGAGAAAAGCGGCAATATCCGCCCTGAATGGCCAGACNCAAATGGCGGCTGCAGTCATGATGCCGGAGGCGAGGCCAGTGAGAAACAGGCCAATGCGTTTGGCCTGCTCCTTTTTTCCCTCGCCAAGGCTGTTGCCCACCATGACCGAGCAGGTCATNTTGAAAGCCATGGCTGGCATGAACAGNAGCGCTTCAGCCCTCAATCCGGCAGTGAGGCCGGCAAGCGCGCTGACGCTGTCTCTTGGCAGNGAGGCCACAAGCACAAACAGCGTCAGGTAGCCGGATTGCCAGACTATGGAAGCCGCGCCGGCCGGCAGAGCCACGCGCAGCAAATAGGGCAGACCCAGGCGCAGCCACTTGAGATCNGGCAGAACCCTGAACTGNAGATAGCCGGTTTTCCAAAGCAGCAGACAGTTGGCGACAGCGCCGACAGCCTGCGTTGCCACGCTCGTCCAGATCAGGCCCCTGTAGCCAAAATCCGGCAGGCCNAACCAGCCCAGGCCAAAACCCAGGGAGCCTATGAAATTGATGACGCAGACCAGCGTGGCCACCCAGAAGGGGGGCAGTACCTGGCGCGTGGCGCGGAACATNACTCCGGTTGAATAATAGACATACTGGAGCGGCAAGCCCAGGATCGAGATATTCCAGATCTCGCTTGCAAGATCCATGATNTCGCGGGGNGCGCGAATCAGCCAGAGAATCTGCTCTCCGAACAGATAGCCGGGAATGGCCATGCCCGCGCCCAGGATCAGGCTGCCCAGCACTGTGGTGGAAATATACAGACGGGCGCGGAGCGGCTTGCCCATGCCTATTGACTGGCTGATGGCCGCTGTCGCTCCGCTGGCAATGGACATGATGACAACCATCATGAACATGGCGCATTGCGTGACCAGTCCAATGGCAGCCTGNATTTGCGAGCTTATCTGGCCGGCCGCCCAGACGCTGACAATGCCCGAGAGAAAAAAGACATACATCATCAGCATCTGGGGCCAGGTGAGGCGCCAGATGTCCCCAAGGCTTACGCCCAGATTCNCNTTGNCTGCGGNCAAGNTCAAGCCAGGCCCGGGATGTCCCTGACAAGNTCTTCCAGCGTNTGCCGCCTGCGAATCAGCCTTGGCTCCCCCTGNTCGGGCAAAAGCAGCTCGCCTGGCAGCAGGCGCTCATTATAGTTGGAGGCCATTGAGAAGCCGTACGCGCCAGCATCGAGAATTCCGATCACATCGCCAACGCGCAGCCTCGGNAGCAGCCGGTCGCGNGCGAGAATGTCGCCNCTTTCGCAGATATTGCCAACAACTGTCTGGCGCAGATATTCGCCGCGATCCCCGTTGCCGTAAACTTCAATGTCGTGCCAGGAGTCGTAAAGCATTGGCCGCATAAGGACATTGAAGCCTATGTCAGTGCCGGCAAAACGGGTGTGTCCATTATCTTTGACAGCTGTAACCTGGCCGAGCAGAATGCCGCATTCGGCAGCCACATACCGGCCCGGCTCAANCACGAATTTTCCCTCGTAGCGCGCGCTCATGGCCCAGTCGCTGATCAGGCTGTGCAAGGCATTGCCAAGCCCCTGCAGATCCAGCCTGTCCTCTTTTTCATATTTATGGTAGGGAATGCCAAAGCCGCCGCCAAAATCGACGATCTCNAGGCTTGAGGATAATTCGGCAGGCAGGCGNTCCACCAGCGCAAGCAGCGTTTTCGCAGCTGNCAGATACTTGTCTGGCGTCATGAACAGGGANCCGATGTGCTGATTCAGCCCGGCCAGAACAAGCCCGTGCCTTTTGAGAATCGCTGCCAGCTCCGGCNGCATTGACGGATTGATGCCGAATTTGCTCGCTTCCCCGCCAGTTACCACCTTTGCATGATGGCCTTCGCCAATTCCTGGATTAATGCGGCAAATGACGCGGGATCCTGCNCGAATTTGCCCCAGCATTTCCAGTTGTGAAAGGGAATCAACGCTGATCAGGCAGCCTTTGTCGAGAGCATTGCGCATCTCGTCCGGAGAATTGTTGTTGGAAATATAAAGAATCTCGGCTGGCTCGTAGCCAGCCAGCAGATCCATGTAGAGCTCTCCAGGACTCATGGCATCTGCCATGAGGCCTTCGGAGCGGATGATTTTCAGCAAATGCGGATTGGAATTGGCCTTGACAGAATAGCTGACCAAAAAGCCGTCGTGCAGGGAAAGCCGCTTCATTTCCCTGCAGCGCTCGCGCAGGATGCGCTCGTTATAGACATAAAGCGGCGAGCCGTATTGGGCAAGCAGACCCGCCGGATCAAGATCCTGAAAAAAATTGATTTTGTCGGTATATGCCGAGCGGACAAAAGCCATGGCGACCTCGGTTGCTGTTGTGATTCCGCGCCATTATCCGGCCTAAGCCGGCAATCGTCAAGCAGGTGCCCGGCTCCTGGCTGCTTCCCGCAGCCTGCCAGCCGGGCGCAATCTTATTTCTTTGCGTTATGGAAGCAATTTGTTAATATGCGGGGAGCAACAGGACAAACCGGCAAGGAGCGCAATATGCCCATCAAGAATGGCGACAAGGTAAGGGTGCATTATACTGGCAAATTCAAGGATGGAAAAGTATTTGATTCTTCGCTGGATCGCGAGCCTCTGGAATTTGTTGTTGGCACAGGCCAGCTGATTGCCGGCTTTGAAAACGCCATTCGCGGCCGCGAGCCCGGGGAAAAGCTCACAGTGAAAATCGATCCGGATAACGGCTATGGCCAGCCTGACCTGGATCTTGTCTTTTCCGTTTCACGCGAGCAGGTGCCGGATCACATTCCCCTGGAAGTGGGCACGCCGCTGCAGCTCACCAGCGACAAGGGCAATATGGACGTGACAATCACGGAAGTCGGGCCGGAAGAGATCACGCTTGACGCCAACCATCCGCTTGCAGGCAAGGATCTTGAATTTGAAATCGAGATCATTGACGCAAAGCCTGGCAGGGAAGAGCCCGCTGGAAAAATCAGCCTTAAAGATGCGAAGAGCTAGCCAGATGAGCGTGAACGCCGGCCGGCGCGAGGCAATCCAGGCTATCACAACCTACAGGCCCGAAGTGGCTCCTCTCAATTTTGCTGAAATGCGTCCAGCGGAGATCTTCGGCTCCAATGTCTTTGACGATCGCGTGATGCGCGAGCGGCTGCCGCGAAAGGTGTACAAGTCCCTGCGCAAAACGATTGAATATGGCGAGCGCATGGATCCTGGCATTGCCGACACAGTGGCGGCAGTCATGAAAGACTGGGCGATCGAGAAAGGCGCAACCCACTTTACGCATGTTTTTTATCCGCTTACTGGCCAGACCGCCGAAAAGCATGACAGTTTCCTGATGCCGGATGGGAGCGGCGGCGTTATTGCCGAATTTTCCGGCTCAATGCTGATTCGCGGCGAGCCGGACGCCTCCTCCTTTCCATCGGGGGGCCTGCGCTCCACTTTTGAAGCGCGGGGCTATACTGCCTGGGATGTTACGAGCCCAGCCTACATCATGGAAAATCCCAATGGCGTTTTCCTCTGCATTCCGACCATGTTCCTGTCCTGGACTGGCGTGGCCCTGGACAAGAAAACGCCGCTCTTGCGCTCAAACCAGGCTGTAAACCGCGAAGCCATGCGGCTTCTGGCAATCCTGGATGTTCATCCGGACTTGCCGGTGCAATCCTTTGCCGGTCTTGAGCAGGAATATTTCCTGATTGATCACAATTTCAATTTCGCAAGGCCGGACATCCAGATAGCGGGGCGCTCGCTGTTTGGCGCAAGGCCTGCCAAGGGCCAGGAATTCAGCGACCAGTATTTTGGCGTGATTCCCCAGCGCGTGCTTTCCTGCATGATGGAGGTGGAGCGCGATCTTTACAAGCTCGGCGTGCCAGTGCGCACGCGCCACAATGAGGCCGCTCCCAGCCAGTATGAAATAGCGCCCATGTATGAGCCTTCCAATCTCGCAGTTGACCATAACCATATCATCATGTCCACATTGCGAAATGTGGCCAAACGCTATGGCCTGAAGTGCCTTTTGCATGAAAAGCCCTTTTATGGCGTTAACGGCTCTGGCAAGCATCTCAATTATTCGCTCGGCAATTCCGAGCTGGGCAGCCTCTTTGATCCTGGCGAAACCCCGCACTCCAATACCCGCTTTCTCGTCTTCTGCGCCGCGATGATCCGCGCGGTGCACAAATACGGCGGTCTGCTCAGGGCCTCCGTCGCGAGCGCAGCCAATGACCATCGCCTGGGCGCGCACGAGGCTCCGCCCGCGATCATGTCCATATTTCTGGGCGATCAGCTCACCGAGGTTCTCGAAAATTTCCGCGCTGGCAGGGGAGGGGACGCGGCATCGGCCAAGGGCAGGCGCGCGCTCAATGTGGGCGTGGATACGCTTCCCCCGCTGCCTGCGGATCCTGGAGACCGCAACCGCACCAGCCCCATAGCCTTTACCGGCAACAGGTTTGAATTTCGCGCTGTCGGCTCCTCCCAGTCCGCGGCAGGCGCCATTACCGCGCTCAATGTCATGATGGCCGATTCCCTGGCATATGCCGCTGACTGGCTGCAGGCGAAAATGCATTCCGGAGCCAGCCTGAACGAAGCCGTGGAAGCGTTCATTGGCCATATCATGGATGAGCACAGCGCAGCCATATTCAATGGCGACGGCTATTCTGAGGTCTGGCATCACGAAGCCGGCAGGCGCGGGCTGCCTGACCTGCGCACTACGCCGGACGCATTGCCGGAACTGACAAGGCCGGATGTGCTTGAGCTTTACAAAAGCCAGGGCGTGCTGAATCCCGAGGAATTGCGCGCGCGCCAGGAAATCTATTTTGAGCAGTCTTGCAAGACTGTCGCGACCGAGGCAAATCTCGCGCTGCGCATGGCGCGAACCATTATCTATCCGGCGGCAATGCGCTATCAGAGCGAGCTTGCGGAAACGGCGGCCAGACTCAAGCAGCTGGATTTGCCTTTTGACAGTGAGACTCTTGAGTTCATCGCAAATCACGCTGGCAACTTGTTGCGTCTTTCCGACGAGCTTGAGCAAAAGCTTGTCCAGGCTGGCACAATGGCTGATTCGCAGGCAGCGGCCCGTTTTTATTGCGACGCCATTTTGCCGTTGATGCTCAGGATGCGCGAGCACGCGGACGCGCTTGAGATGCGCGTGGCTGACGATCTCTGGACTTTGCCCAATTACCAGGAAATCCTGTTCGGAAAATAATGCGCCTGGCCTGGCTTCGCATATGGCGAAGCAAGCCGTGGCCCTGTTCTGGAGACGCGATGTCCCGTTGTCTGCTTGTTGTTGATCCGCAGCTTGATTTTATTGAAGGCGCGCTGCCTGTGCCTGGCGCAAAAGCTGCGATGGAAAATCTGGCAGATTATTTGCGCGCCAGCCGGAGTGTCTATGATGTAGGGATTGTAACCTTCGATTCCCATCCCATAAATCACTGTTCCTTTCAGGAAAATGGCGGCATCTGGCCGCGGCATTGCGCTGCTGGATCCAGTGGCGCGGAGATCTGGCCGGATCTGCTCGCAGCACTGAGCCAGGCTGCTGGCAGGACGCTGGTTTTGCCTAAAGGCAACCAGGCGGACAGGGAAGAATATTCCATTTTCCAGAATCCGCAATCCGCGGCCACGCTGCTCGCTGCGCTTGAAGCGGGAGAAGTGGATGAAATCGACATCTGCGGCCTCGCAGGCAATGTTTGCGTGCTGAATACCCTTGGGGATGGCATCAGATACGTGAAAGGCGCCCGGTTTACAGTTCTCGGCAAATTCAGCCCGTCCCTGGATGGCGGCAAGGCGCTTCATGATTTTTGCGCCCGGGAATCCGTATGCGTCAAATAATCACCCACTTCACTGACGACGATCTTTACAAATTCACAATGTGCTGCGCTGTGATTGACAACTATCCGCGCGCGCAGGTGCGGTACATTTTCAAGGATCGCGGCGATACGGTTTATCCGCAGGGGTTTGAGCGCGAATTGCGCTGGCAGATTGATTCTCTTGCCTCGCTCAGGATTACGGATGAGGAAATCGGCTTCATGAAGCGCGCCTGCCCATATATTCCCTACTGGTTTTACAATTATCTCAAGGGATTCCGGTATGAGCCGGAGCTTGTGAAAATCAGCGTGAATGAAGAGGGACGTCTGCGGCTTGGATTTGAAGGCAGCTGGGCCTCGACCATTCTGCTCGAAGTCAAGACTCTCGCCATCATTTCTGAATTGTACTATGAGATGACAGGAGCGGCAGCCAGTTTCGATTTTGGAAAATTTGCGGACAAGACAATTGAAAAAGGCGTGAAACTGATTGAAGCGGGCTGCGTTTTCAGCGATTTTGGCACACGCAGGCGCGCGTCTTTCAGGGCGCAGGATTGCGCAATAGGCGCGCTCGGGAAAGCTGGAGGCGAATGCGCGGGGCCTGGCGCATTCATGGGAACCAGCAATGTATATCTGGCCATGAAATATGATCTCGTGCCAATAGGGACAATGGCGCATGAGCTGATTTGCGCGATTG
>JAAUYW010000017.1 GCA_014804915.1 Desulfovibrio sp.
ATTTCAGCCCTTAATTGCACATGATCCTCTTTCTCCATAATTGAGGCAAGCCGCAGCATGGCTTCCATGAAATCAGGGTCAACCTGGCTGGCAAGAATGCCGCTTCCGGACTGGCTTAACCTGTTGCCGCCATCCAGCGCAGGCAGCAATTCCCGAATCAGGGCCGGATTCAGATAAAAATAGAGAGTGAGCAGCGGCTCTTGCGGCGAGGCCGCGAGAATGCGGGAAGAAGAGGGCATGTCAACGCAAACGGTCAGCAGCTGCGGAGCCTCAAGCCTTAAAATCTCGCCGCCGATGGTAGTCTCCTTGCTGCCCTGTGCCAGCAGTGAAACAAGCGGACGATCAAAGCGGTGCTCGGAAAATCCGGCTGTGTCTCTTCTGGCCATGCCAATATCCGGCACTTTTGCGGAAAAGACGCCTGCTTGCGGCATTTGCGCCAGTAAAAGCTCCCTCAATCTCGCCTGGGCAAATGCTAGCCTTTCAGCCTTATGCGCTGCCAGTTCAGCTTCCATTGCGCGAATATAGGCAAGAAAGTCCCTGAAAGCCATATCTTTCAGGGCGCTGCCTGAATAAGGCATTTTTTTGGCGGTATTTGCCTTGCATCTGGCTGCAGCGCAATTTATGTATTTTTGGCATTCTTGCGCCGGCATGTAATATCAATATTTTAGATTCCGGCTTCACGCGCAATCAGACAGAAAGGAAAAATGACATGGGCAAAAAACTGTTCATACTCCTGGCTATGGGCGCGCTTGCGCTGTGCGGCTATCCAGCCATTGCCGCGGGCGGCGATTCTGGCCAGAAGATCACGCGTTCTGGAGATCTGGCTACAGTAAACGGGCCGGACAGCTATTTTACTGGCGAGGTCAGGGTAACCCAGCTTTACCCTGCAAACAATAAAATGCGTTCCAGCGGCGGCAAGGTTACCTTTCAGCCAGGCGCGAGATCCAACTGGCATACTCATCCGGTAGGGCAGGTCTTGCTGGTGACCGAGGGCGTTGGCAGAACCGGCGAATGGGGAAAACCCGTTCAGGAAATCCGGGCCGGAGACGTAATAGTGTGCCCTGCGGGCGTGAAACACTGGCATGGAGCCGCGCCTGACAGCGCGATGACCCATATCTCCATTTGCGAGGAAACAGAGCCCGGGAAAGTGGTGGAATGGCTGGAAAAGGTTAGCGATGATCAGTATAACCAGCAATAAAAAGGGAGATATAAAAATGGCAGATCCGGATCGTCGCGCCCTGCTCAAGACTGTGGCTTTGCTGGGCGCAACGCCCCTGCTGTTTTCCAGGTATGCGCAAGCTTCGGAAAACGCGGCGGAAGAATCAGGCGCCAGTTCGCCTGATCTGCCGCTCATCAATAGCAGGCGCGTGCTTGGCAGCGGAAAATACGCAATGGAAGTTTCGCCAATCGGCTTTGGCGTGATGGGCGCCAANTATAATCGCGGGGTATCGCCGGATAAAAAGGCGGTGATTGACGTCATCCGCCAGGCTGCCGAGCATGGCGTCACGCTTTTTGACACAGCGCANATCTANGGCCCGCTGAGCAATGAAAAGCTGGCAGGGGAGGCGCTTGCGCCTTACAGGGACAAGGTGGCGATTACCACAAAATTTGGCCACAAGATTGTNGATGGCGNATATCACAAGGGGGAGCTGGACAGCACGCCAGCCAACATCCGCAAGGTCGCTGAAGAATCCCTCAAAAGCCTTGGCGTGGATGCGATTGAGCTTTTTTACCAGCATCGTTTTGATCCGGCTGTGCCGATAGAAGATGTGGCAGGCACAGTCGGGGATCTGATAAGGGAAGGCAAGGTCAAACGGTTTGGCCTGTGCGAAGTGGGGCCGGAGACCATNCGGCGCGCGCATGCCGAGCAGCCGGTTACGGCAGTGCAGAGCGAATATCANCTGATGTGGCGCGAGCCTGAAAAAGACATNTTTCCTGTGCTGGAAGAGCTGGGCATCGGTTTTGTNCCNTACAGTCCNNTGAANCGCGGAATGCTTGGCGGCGATTTNACAGCCTATACGCGATTTGATTCCGGCAATGACAACAGGGATACGTTGCCAAGGTTTCTGCCTGAAAATCTCGGCAGGAATTTGCAGGTCGTGGAGGCGATAAACCGCTTTGCCAGGCCGCGCGGCATTACCGGAGCGCAGGCCGCNCTTGGCTGGCTNATGCAGAACAGCTGGGTGGTGCCCATACCTGGCACGACAAAGCTCTCCCATCTCGAAGANAATATNCGCGCCGCGAATCTGAACCTGGATCGGGCGGACTGGCAGGAACTGGAAGNCGCGCTTGCNAAGATCGAGATTATAGGCGACCGCTATCCGGCCGAGCAGCAGAAGCAGGTTCAAAAAAGCTAGGCGGNAAACGGAATGCGTAAAACCATGAAAGCGGCCGTGCTGGCCGGNCCAGGCCGCATCGAGGTGAAAGANGTGGCCATGCCGGAANTGGGGCCCGGCATGATTCTCATAAAAGTTTCCGCNTGCGGAGTTTGCGGAAGCGACATCCATATGTGGAAAGAGGGCAGGGGCTGGAGNGAAAAGCCAATTCCGGATTTCCATATGGGGCATGAGTTTTGCGGAACTGTCGTTGATCCTNGCGACAGCGGCTTCAGGGTTGGCGAAAGGGTGGTTTTCTGGGCCAATCTCTATTGCGGCAAGTGCGATATGTGCATGGCAGGCAGGGAGCATCTTTGCCGCGAGGTGCATGGCAAGAATTACATAGGNTTTGTCTGCNATGGCGCCTATGCGGAATATTTCGCCGGGCCNGCCAAAAACGCGTACAGGCTGCCGCCAGNAGTGTCCGANCTGGACGCGGCCCTTATTGATCCGCTGATGGTGGCCTATCATGCCGTCANGCATTCGGACATGAAGCTGCNNGANAGGGCGCTGGTTGTGGGCAGCGGNATNATTGNNCAGCTCATGGGCGGNCTTTTGAGAAAATGCGGCGCCTCCCTGCTGGCCNTGTCCAAAATCAATGANAACCAGNTGGAAAAGGCCAGGGAACTGGGCAATTTTGATCTCTATCTTGATGGCGCTGCCCAGGGCCGGGCGGAAAGATACCGCAAGGCAAGCGAGGGCGGTTTTGATGTGGTTTTCGAGGCNGTCGGCAGCGCNGATTCCCTANGGACATGCCTTGAGGCCGTGCGGCCNGGCGGGCAAATTGTTGTTGTCGGCAATTCCACGACGCCGGAAATTCCGTTCTGNCTGAATGACCTTGTGCTCAATGAAGTCAGGCTNCAGGGGAGCGTGTCCTGCACGCGCAGGGAATTTGAGGAGACAATCGGGCTGATAGCCAGCGGATTCATCAAGCCTGAAAAATATGTCACGGATATAATTGATCTGGAGGGATTGCAGGCCGCGATGGAGAGGCAGGTCTCGCCTGACTCCAGGCTGCTCAAGAGCGTGGTTTCGCTTTCCTGACAAATCCGGGCTGCGGCGGCATTTGCGCAAGCGNGTCATTGGGCGTAAAATACCCTCATGCGCAAGGCGTTGCTGCTAGTGGCATATGGCGCCAGCAATCCCGCCAGCCGCTTCGCGCTGGCAGGCTTTGAAGCTCGCTGCCGCGGCCTGTTTCCCGGCATTCCAATTCGCTGGGCCTATACTTCCACAATCATGCGNGAAAGGCTGGCNAGGCAGCGGCAAAAAAGCGATTCTGTCGCAAAGGCGCTGACGCGGCTTTATTTTGAAAAATACGACGCCATTGCCATCCAGCCGCTGCATCTCATTGCTGGCCGTGAATATGAGGAAGTCAGAAGCGCGGTTGAATCGGCAAGGAGCGGCTTTGGGCTGGCNTGCGCCCTGGGCGCTCCGCTTCTTGCNGCTGATACTGGCAAGGTTGCCAGGGCGCTGCTGGAGCATTTGCCTTGCGGGCGCAAGCCCGGGGAGGATGTGATTTTCATGGCGCATGGCGCGAGGCATTCTTCCGAGCAAATGTATTTTGATCTGGCGGCGGAAGCTGCCAGGCTTGATCCCCATATTCACATTGGCACAATGAGCGGCTCGCTGGCGCTTGAGGCCATTATTGCGAAACTGCGCTCCAGGGTAGTCTGGCTTTTGCCGCTGCTTTCAAGCGTCGGGCTGCATGCCGTGCGCGACATGGCCGGACCGGACGAGCAGTCCTGGCGGGGCAGGATTGAGGCGTCAGGCAGGACGTGCAGGCCGGTGCTGTCCGGAATGGTGGAAGGCAACGCGCTTGCCGGCATCTGGATTGAGCATCTTGCAAAGGCGGTCGGGGAGCTGGGTTAGCCAAGGCGGGCGAGCATTGCGCCTGCGGCGACCAGCAGAATCGCGACGAGCCTAAGCAGGGTGAGTCTTTCGCCAAGGAAGATCACGGCCAGAATCATGCCGAAAATTACGGATGATTCGCGCAGGGCCGCCACGAGCGCGATTGGGGCGACAGTCATCGCCCAGATGGCGATGCCATACGAGGCCAGGCCGGCCACGCCGCCTGAAAGCCCGGGAATTGCGCGCTTGCGCAAATAGGGCAGGTAGCCTGCTCCCTCTTTCAGGAAAATGTAGATATGCACAGGGAAGATATTCAGGAAAAAGATCCAGCAGGTATAGGAGAGGCTATCGCCTGAAAGGCGCGCGCCAAAGCCATCCGAGAGGGTATAGGCCATGATGGCGAAAGAGGTGCGCAGGGAATAGAGAATGCCCTTGAGCGATCCTTTTGCCTTTTGCTGGATTGCAAGGCAGAAAACGCCGGCGCAGAGCAGGAGCACGCCGAGCCAGCCATTGAGTCCAAGGGGCTGGCCAACGAGCATCAGGGCAAGCGCGGTCAGGATTGGCGCGGAGCCGCGCATGATTGTGTAGCCAAGACTCAGGTCAGCTATGCGGTAGGCGGCTGCCATGCAAAGGTAATAGACGAGATGGCAGCAGCAGGAAAGGGCCAGCAGGGGCAGGCAGCCGGCCTCGGGCAGGGGCAGGAAAGGCAGGAGGAGGGCGGCGCCAAGGCCGCCTCCAAGCGCGTTCATGCCAATTTCATAGAGCTTGTTTGAGCCGCCCTTGACAATAATGTTCCATGTGGCGTGCAGAAGCGCGCCGCCAAGAACGCAAAACAGGACGAAAGTTGACATTCTGGCAGGGCGCCAATGCTGGCGCCCGTCTGTTTGTTATACGTGTTCGATGGTGTAGTCGCGGCTGCCCAGGCCGATTTCCTCGCCATAGCTCAGCTGGATTTCGCCTCTTGTATGGGGCCAGCGGGCTGTGAACTTGTCCGCGGCCTCGGCGAACCTGGGGTCAAGCGCGGTGGCCTTGTTTACGAGATCAAAGCAGGCCGCATCCAGCGCGACCGGGTCATGGCTTGCGAGAATGCCGATATCAGCGACCAGGGGCACATCGGACCAGGAGACGCAATCACAGTCAGGGGTCACGTTCAGGACAAAATTGATGTAGCAAATGCGTTTTTCACGGCCCTTGACAACGCCGTAGGCATATTCGGTCATGCGCTCCACAAAGGGCGCCATTTCAGTTGACCAGTCAATGCTGATCGCCTTGGCCGGACATACGGTGATGCATTCAAAGCAGCCAATGCATTTGGAGATGTCCACATGGCTCTTGCCGTCCACCATGGACAGGGCGCCCTGCGGACAGACCTTGACGCAGCGGCCGCAGCCTATGCATTTGGCAGTGTCTATCTGGACGTGCGTGGCGTGCTGGTCGCGCTTGCCTTTTACGGACGCGCCGCCCATGGCGAGATTTTTGATCGCGCCGCCAAAGCCTGCCATTTCGTGGCCCTTGAAATGGCTCAGGACAACAAGCGAGGGCGCGCGGCGGATGCCGTCCGCGATCCTCACCTGCTTGAAATGCTTGCGGTCGATTGTAACCGGAATGTCGTTTTCGCCAAACAGGCCATCCGCGATTATGACTGGCGCGCCGACTGTGGCCTGGGTAAAGCCGTGCAGGCAGGCGACATTGAGATGATCCACGGCGTTATGGCGCATTCCTGAATAGAGGGTGGAGGTGTCAGTCAGAAACGGATTGGCGCCCGCCTTTTTGACCTTGTCAACGACGCGGCGCACAAAAGCTGGATTGATATGGCTGTCATTGCCATATTCGCCAAAGTGAAGTTTTATGCCGCAGACATCGTTGCGCTTGACAACCTTGCGCAAATTGAGCGCGTCGCACAGGCGGTCCACTTTCGCGCCCTTGCTGTTGTCCGCGCTGCGGCTGCGAATGCCGGCCATATAGACAATGGAGGCCATAATTCCTGCTCCCGGGTTAACTGCTTGCTGGGCGCGGGAAGACGCGGCCCTGTTCTTTTGCCTGCCGCGTCTTCTCCGCTTCACAATAATAGGCGAATCCTCGTCTGGCCGCAATACTGCGCCGGCTAGCCAACAGTGATCAGCTCATAGGCCGGCTTGCCCATTTTGTGCTCGGCCATGGCCGAAAGCTGGCGCAAGCCGTGGCGCGAGTTGATGCGCTCGAGAATTGCCTGATTGTTCTCGCTTGCGAAAACCAGGTCGCATGCAGCCTGGTCAATTGCGAGCAAATCTGTTGACGCGAGTATGCCGATATCCCTGATCTCCGGCTTTTGCGCGCTTGTGCCAGCGCAATCGCAGTCCACGCTCATATTGCGCAGCACGTTTATATAGGTGATATGCTTGCCAAAATGGTCAGCGACGGCCTTGGCTGAATCCGCCATCAGCTCCATCAGCTTTTCCTTGCCTGGCCATTGTTTCCAGTCTGCGGGCATATTCTCGGCCACGCCGTGCACCTGGCGCTTGCCCACCTGGCCGGAAGCGCAGCCGATGGCGATATTTTTCATTGAGCCGCCAAAGCCGCCCATTGCATGGCCCTTGAAATGGGTGAGCACCAGCATTGAATCATAATCCGTAATGCCCTTGCCCATTGCCACTTCCTTGAGATGAAAGCCGCCCTGCACTGGCAGATTGACATCGCCATGCTCATCCATGATGTCAACCGGGCAGAAGGTCCAGCCGTTTACCTGCAGGGTTTCGCGGTGATCCCTGGTAGTTTGCCGGTCGCCCTGATAAAGAGTGTTGGTTTCCACAATCGCGCTATTCGGGATAGTGGCCTGGAGGGCCTTTACCATGTCCCTGGGCAGAATGTTGGGCCCGTTTTTCTCGCCTGTGTGGAGCTTGATCGCCACCTTGCCGGTAATGCCCTCATTGACGAGGTTGTAAAGCCTGATCAGGCTGGCGGAGTCAATCACAGGCGAAAAATAGACTTTTGCCACGTCTCCGCCTGTGCCCGGGCTGACCCGGCGCGAGCCGATTACCGGCGTTTTCTGCAGGGGGACGTCCTCCTGCGCCGCATTGCCTGCGCCTGCCAGCGCCAGTGTGGAGGCGAAGGGAACCAGGGCTGCGACGGCAAACGCGCCCCTGAGCAGGTTTCTTCTTGAAATTCCATTCATTGCGAATTCTCCTGGTGTGATTACAACAGATGCAGGTTAATCCGTGGCTGGCTCCGTGAAAATCAGGAAACTTGCAAAGTTTTGCCCAATCCTGCAAAACTGTGGAAATTTGGCCAAAGATTTGCCATAGAACAGAAATGGATATAAGTCCCGAACACATGGAATTGCGCGACGCGATCCTGGCGGCGCTCAAGCGGCAGCTGCTGCGCATGGTTCGCCCCGGCCAGCGCAAGGTTCTTCTGCCTTTTGGCGTTGGCCTGGTGCGCAGCGACAGCGTCGCCATGACGAATCACTGTTTCGAGGAGCCGCTGGCGGGCATTACCCTGCAGGGGCGGAAGATTATCCGTGTTGGCCAGTCGGAAACCGCGCTTTTGCCAGGCTCGCTGATGGTAACCTGCGTTGATGTGCCCAGCGTTTCCACAATTATTGAATCATCGCACGAAAACCCGTATCTTTCGGCATATGTGCGCCTGAACAGGCAGACAATGGCGGATTTGCTGCTGCATGGCGATCTTGCGGCAGCCGCGCCAGGCCAGTATGACAAATTCTGGGTGGAAAGCGCAGATCTCGAGATTCTCGACGCTTTCCGGCGCTTGCTGCGCGCTCTTGAAAAGGCTGAAAACGCGCAGCTTGCTGGGCTGATTGCGCGGGAGCTGCACCTGCTCATTCTCAGCGCGCCGCAAAGCGGGCTTTTGCGGCAATTATATCTGGCAGGAGGCACAGACAACCGGATAACTGGCGTGATTGTCTGGCTGCGCGCCAACCTGCAGACATCGGTTTCAATGGAGCATCTGGCGAGAATGGCGCACATGTCAGTCTCGACATTTCATCGCCATTTCAAGCAGATAACGGGAATGTCGCCTTTACAATATCACAAGCAGCTGCGGCTTTACGAGGCGCAAAGGCTGATGCTGGCCGAGAATGAGCATGCTTCAGGCGCAGCGCTGGCTGTGGGCTATGAAAGCGTGACCCAGTTCAGCCGTGAATACCGGCGTCTTTTTGGCGCGCCGCCAGGCAGGGACATAGCCAGGCGCAGAAGGGAATTGGTTACTGGCGCTTCTGCCCTGCAAGCCAGCTGACTGCTTCCGCTAGATTCAGGCTGCCCTCGCACAGGGCGCGTCCGCTGATGACCCCTTACAGATTGCCGTGGCCGGCAAGGGCGGCGACTGCCCTGATGTCAGCCAATGTCGCTATGCCTCCGGCGGCGATCACGGGCAGGCTCGTCCTTGCGAGAAGGTCGGCCAGGGCGGCGAGGTTCGCGCCAGTTCTTGTGCCATCGCGCTCGATATCCGTGTAGATTATGAATGCGGCGCCGGCGTCTTCCAGGCCGGGCAGGGCCTGGGGCAGGGTGAGTTCGGAATCCCTGACCCAGCCGCGGATTTTCAGTTTTCCGGCTTCGCCATCTAGGGAAACGCCAATCCTGCCAGGGTAGGCGCGGCACATTGCGGCAAATTCCGCAGGTTTTTCAAGCGCTGTTGTGCCGATGATCAGGCGCGTCGCGCCAGCATCCAGGCAGCGGCTTGCGTCATCGAGGCCGCGGATGCCGCCGCCTGCCTGGATTGGCAGATTGACTGCCTCCGCAATGCGCCGGATTATCCCGAGGCTTCTGGAATCGCCTGCAAACGCTCCATCCAGGTCAATCACATGCAGCCATTGCGCGCCTTCATCGCGCCAGCGCAGGGCCAGCTCGACCGGATCCTCGGCATAGATCGTGGCCTCTTCCTTTTTGCCGCGCCTCAGGCGCACAGCCTTGCCGTCCTGGATATCGACTGCCGGAAAGAGAATCACAGGCCCAGATCCCTGACTGCCTGGGTCATCGCCTCCACTGCGAGATCGCGGGCTGACACCCACTGGCCCTTGCGTTTCACAAAATCGCCGACCGTGAGCAGGTTATCGACAAGGCCGACCTGTTTTTCCTCATAGATGGAGCGGTTCATCACGCCCTTGTCCGGAATTGAGAGCAGGAAGAATTCGACGCGGGCATGCGCGGAGCTGGTTACTCCGGCCTGCGAGCCTTCGCGTTCGTGCCAGTTCAGAATCATGGGCACAAGCAGCAGCTGGGCGTTATGGGCCTTGCCATATTCCAGCCAGCGCGGCAATGCGCCAGCCTGGCCAGTGGAGCGGGAATGGTCAAGCTCCTTTGCGAGATTTTGGGGCGGAATGAAATCATACTGGCGCCTGGTGCCGGAGAGCAGCGTCTGGCGCAGGTCCAGATCAAGCGCGAGCAGGCCATCCTGGGGAATCAGGCCCTGGTTCTCCGGAATCTGGCCGGTGATAAGCTGGCCGGGATTGAGGGGCTGGGTAAATGGGGCTACGGCTATGCGGTAGGATTGCGGCAGCAGCCTGGGCACATCGGCAGTGCCGGAAGGCTGTCTGGCGCAGGCAGCCAGAGCGAGGATGCAGATAAATGCCGCTGCAATTCTTTTCATCAGTCAAGGCCTCCTTTGGTGCTTCTGATGGCCATGCCCCTGCGCCTTGTCGCCGCCCCAAGGGCAATGCCCGCGCTTTTTGCAGCGGATTCCAGCAAGTGGTGGCCGTTTTTGCCATAGAGAAAAATA
>JAAUYW010000018.1 GCA_014804915.1 Desulfovibrio sp.
ATGCTTTCCTCAAGACTGGCCAGCCTGTGTTCGTTTTCCTGAATCAGCTTGCTGTCCGCGCCGAGCTTCCCGCCCTGGTTGACGCAGCCAGCCAGAAATGAGCCTGCGATGGCAATTGCGATTATCTTGTTCATCACCCCCTCCTGTAATGTTTTTGCCGCAAATTTCCACGCTTTTCAAGAAGTCTTGCGAACAGGCGCGAATTAAGGCAATTTGAAGCTATTTGGCGCTGAATCCAAAATGGCGCCTCCAGGCTTGCGGCATCCGGAGACCCTGCGGCAAGCCGCAAAAAGCAAGGAGAATCCCGCCCATGAATTCCTGGCAGCAAATACTGGCAGCATATCCATGGCTGCAAACAATCCAGGATGCCCTGGCCGTCATTGTGCCGCTGGCCACGTTGCTGGCTTATTGCGGCATTCAATACCTATCGGCAACTGCGAAGATTCTATCAGTAAGCAGGCGGCGCTCTTCCTATGACAAATGCTCCCGCCAGATTGCGCTGCTGGCCCTGATTCTCGGCTGGAGTCTGCTGGTGGGCAGCAGAATCTGGCTTTACTTCACGCAGGGAGAGCATGCGCAAGGCAGTCTTGAGAATTTCCTGCTGGAGATGAGCTGGCTGCTGCTCAGTCTTGGGGTGCTTTTTTCAAGCATTTATTATTGCCTTTGGCGGATACTCAGAAACATGCCAGTGCTTCATTCCACCATAGGAATGATCAGCGCTGTCCAGAATTGCCTTGCGCTGATATGCATTTTGTTCACATTGCGCCTTCAGGCCGCAGCCGTGCCTGCAGGCGCCGACGTTTTCGCGCTGCCGGAGGTGTTTCCAGATTCCTGGAACGCGCCGCTCTGGAGCGCGGCCTGCTACGCCTGCCCGCTCATATTCGCCCTGGCTGGAGCGATCTCTGGCTGCTGGCTGGTGATTCGGCGCCGGAAAGACGACTTTGGCCGCGACTATTACTATGCGATGCTGCCCTGGTGCGCCGCCTGGGCGCGCAATGCCTGGGCGCTGCTCTGGCTTTTGCTGGCCGCTTCCACAGCGCTCAGGTTCTGGCTGCAATCCGGGGAGGCGCAATTTGATCTCAGCGCCGCGCTTGCCGACGCCTCCCTCCTGCTGCTCTGGCTAATCCCCGCGCTTTTGTGGACATGGGTTATCAAAAGCCGCGTGCCAATGCGGGAGAGCTGGGCCATGTTCGCAAGCTTCNTNCTCGCNGGGCTGTTCGTCCTGCCCTGGTATCTGGAATTGACCGCCTTGTAAATCAGGCGTCGCGCCTGTATTGCTTCTGCCATTCATCCAGAAACAGGATTGCGGTTTCCATTGCGTCAAGCTCGCCGCTCTGGCGCCGCAATCTGGCCACCACATCTCCAAAGGAAGCCTTTGGNCCAAGNCCNAGTTTTTTGATCAGNTCCCGAATTTTTGCNGCCATTTCCGGATCCAGATCCGGATCCGCGTTTTCCTGCTCCGCCGGCCANGGCCCGAACTGCTCCTCCATATAGGCAAGCAGCCTTTGCATCCGCTTCTCGTAGGTGTGCTCCAGAAGAACGCGCTCGCGGGCCTTTTGGGCATACTTGCGCCGCTCTTCAGGATGCTCGGAGAAGTATTTTATTTTGGCGTAGAATTCCTCGATATCCCCAAAAGTGGCCAGCTCGNCNTCCNNAAAAAGCTCGGGCAGCAGCNTGCGCCTGTCCACCAGCTGAAACGCGCCCATTGCCGCAAGCTCGAATGTGCGCGGATTGACAAAATCGCCATCGCTTACAAGCTTTTCGCATTGNGCGCTGGAATGGAGATTGAGATTGATGTCTGCGGCGTTATAGATCAGCACGGATTCATCCTCCGTGATTCTGGCGCCGNNGCGCTGGATATTTCTGGCAAGCAGAGGCTCGTCCTCCCAGTCCGAGCCCCAGATTTTNAAATCCAGATCAGCAAGCGGCCTGAACGCCAGCCTGCGGTTGGGATAGCCTGCGCCAAGAAAGGAAATCCTGGAGCCATATTCGCGCTTTTGCGCGGCCGNTAGCTCCAGCGGCCTGTGAAAGTCAGGCAATGCCGCAAGCGGCAGATAAAAGGAATGCTTCTGGCCAATTGCGGCCAGCTCCTCCAGAAATGGCTGCTTCTGGATGACTGCGAAAGCGTCATAAAGGGGNGCGAATGTCCGCCAGTATGTGAACAANCGAAAATCTTCCACGAACCACATGATGGTGCGCATTCCTGCCTGCCGCATTCTGCGCAGGATGGGCCTGTCCAGCGGAGCCTGGGCNAGCGCCAGCACAAGCTGTGGCTGCTGCTCCTCGGCCTGCGCCCAGATTGCCTGGGAAACCAGCCGGAGAAAGGAATTTCCAAGCGTGGCAATGGCNGNGGGCGAGATATCGAGCTTTTTAAGGCCTTCATATCCAGGGTAGAGCAGCGGCGCGTCAAAAACGCGCACGCTATGGCCCATTTGCGCCAGGGCGGCGGCGCAATAGCGGCCAATGGGCAGGGAGCCGCCATAAAGCGGNAATACAACCAGAATTCGCAGGCCCGACATCAGCAATACCTCCCGGGCGGCAGCATCCATTCAGATACAGGCTCAAGTTTTTCCAGCACGTTTTCGTAAATTTCCCCAGCCGGATCCCAGTCGCCGCTTATGCCTGCCTTGTCAGCCAGNACCTTGCGNACAGCCAGCCGCAGCCTTGCCTGCTCGTCAACGCCAGCGAGAAGTCTGGGCAGGCTGCCAAAGCNNTCNNAGCCGCTTTGCCAGAGCTGCAGGCCGGCTGGCGCANGCAGGTTTTTGGCGCCAGCGAGCGCCCTGCCAAAAAAGCTCTGAAAATTCTCCGCTTCAAAGGGTCNNTGGCAGGCAAGCCCGTTTGGACAGGCTGCGCTCTCCAGACAGGGGCTGCATTTGCAGACTGACTGAAACNTCAGATGGCCTTCGCCATAGGGGCCNGTTTCATGGCACCAGGCTGAAGAAAGGAAAAATGCCGCCNCAGGCACGCCCAGAAAGGCGCCAAGATGCATTAGCCCGGTGTCAGGCGCAAGCAGCAGATCAAGGCCGGTCATTTCAAGAATCAGCNCCTCCCAGCCTGTCTTGCCGCAAAGGTCAATGGTTTTGGCCTGCATTTCAGGCGTGAACAGCCGCAGCAGNTTTCTGGCCTGGGGCAGCTCGCTTTCTGTGCCAAAGAGGCGGATTTCCGGCCTGCCGAGAATTTGAAAGGCTGTTCTGGCGCTCGCGGCAAGCGCTTCAGCGCTCAGGGAGCGACGTTTCTCCCGTCCTGCCACAGCTATNCCCAGTCCGCGGCCGCCGCGCNTNGCCCNTGGGTTCACCGTTTCCGGCGGCACNGGCGANNGGACNAACCAGGCCCAGAAATCGACCAGATTTAGCGGCGAGGCTGCGCGGTAGCCGCNCACCCTGAAGCCNAGGCGCACCCACGGCGATGCCAGCAGGGCGCCCGCCGAAATATGGCCGGGCCTGTAGCCAGTCANCCGGTNTGGATCAAAAAGGCGGGTCAGCGCGCCTGTAAGCGGGGAAAAATTGCAGTTGACAATTGTCCTGAAAGGCAGATTTCCGAGATGCGTGAAAATTGCGGCATTGTGNCGGCAATTCTCCGGAGAAATCCTGNCATGAAAAATCACCGGATGAAATTCGGNTTCCGGATAGAGNTTGNTGGCCAGCCGCGCGAATGCGCTGTCAGCGGCAAGGTGAGTTTTGCACTCCCTGTTCAGGGTTTTCAGAAGACGCCGGCTTTGAAGCAAATCCCCAAATCTNGCCGCCTGGATAACTAGCGCGTCTGNCATATGTTTTCGCCTTTGGCTGAGCAACTTTGCAAGAATGCGCGATTTAGATTATACGTTTTTGGCCATGAATTCCACTGCCCCTTATCCGCTCTTTCTGAAGCTTGGCAACCGNCCCTGCGTTGTCGCGGGNCTTGGCGCGGTNGGCTGCAGGAAGCTGGCCGGCCTGCTGGCAGCCGGGNCGGCGAATGTGCTCGCGCTTGACTTGCGCCGGTTTCAGGAGCTNTCCGGCCAGGCCAGGGANCTCCTGGCTGCTGGCGGCGTAAAACTGGAGCGGCGCGGATTTGAGGCGGAGGANGCCAGGCCTGGCGNCCTTGTNTTCGCGGCTACGTCCGACAGGTCAGAAAATTNGCGCATTGCGCGCCTGTGCGCGCGCAAGGGCGCGCTGTGCAATTGCGCGACCGATCCGCAGGCAGGCGATTTCATCGTTCCCGCTATCGCCCGCAAGGGCAGGCTGACTGGCGCGCTCTCCACAGCAGGCCAGAGTCCCGCCCTATCCGCCATCTGGCGCGAAGAGCTTGAAAAATGGCTGGCCGGGCGCGAGAAAATCGCCTGGCTGCTGGGCAGGCTGCGCGGGCCCATTCTGGCGCTGGGCCTCGGCCAGGAAGCCAATGCCGCGCTATTCAGGAAAATAGCGGCCTCGCCTGCAGCGGACTGGCTTGCGNACGGCGANATCGCAAAATGCCGCGCCTGGCTGGNCGCCGAGCTGCCAGCCGGACTTGCGCCTGACATGGAAAACATANTGACTGATTATGTTCATGCATTCCGCTGAAGCGCTTACCGCGATTACAATCTGCTTTTACCTGTTTGCCAGCATTGCCGGCATTNCCGGCATTGCCCTGCGCAAACCGGCCCTGCTGGCNGCCGGCCGCTGGCTCGCGCTTGCCTCTTTTGCCTGCCAGACCCTTTTTCTCGCATTCGGCTTTCATGCTCTTGTGCCCAATGGCCTGAGTTTCGGAGCCTATCTGCAATTGCTGGCCTGGTTTTCGCTGCTCGCAGGCATCGGCGCCTGGCTGCGTTTTCGCCAGGATGCCATCTTGCTGTTCGCAGCCTTGCTGGGCCTGATTCTCTTTCTGATGTCCTCCCCCTGGCTGGAGAGCCCTGTTCGCATTCCAGCTTCGCTTTCCGCTCCATTCTACGCCCTGCATATTGGCGCGCTTTTTCTGGGTCTTGGCTTGCTGGGACTCGCCTTTTTCGCTGGCCTGGCATTTCTGGCCTTGCAAAAGCGAATCAAGGAGCGCAAGAATCTGCAGGGAGTGTGGGAGGAAATGCCGGCCCTGGGGCTGCTGGATAAAATAAACGCGGTATGCGCGGGCATGGCATTTCCGCTCTACAGCGTCGGCCTTGTTGCCGGCCTCTTCTGGGCCAGGTCGGTTTTTGGCGCCTCCTTTTCGGGAGATCCCAAGGAAGTGGCCAGCATTTTCATCTGGGGGCTGCTCGGACTGCTTTTTTACAACCGCCTTGTAAACGGCTGGCGCGGCCGCAAGCCCGCGCTGCTTGTGTGCGCCATTTTCCTGCTTTCCCTTTTTTCCTTTCTTGTGATCAATCTCTCCTTTCCAACCCATCACGGCGTGCTCCGCGGCTAGCGCAATGCGTCCCAATTTTCTGCTCATCGGCATGAATCACCGCACGGCCAGCGTGGACATTCGCGAGCGCTTCAACCTGGCTGACAAATGTGGGCCCGGCTCCTGGGTTATCCCCCCTCTTGCTGGCGTAAATGAATCCCTTGTCCTTTCCACGTGCAACCGCGTCGAGATTCTTGCCTCCGGCGGAGAAGGCCTGGAGGGGAGCTTGCTGGGCGCCTGGGCAAATGCTTGCGCCTGCGCTCCGGATGAGCTGAGTCGCTATATTTACAAACATGCGGGCCTGGAAGCAGTCCGTCATGTTTTCGAGGTGGCCTCAAGCCTTGATTCAATGGTTGTTGGCGAGCCGCAGATTCTGGGCCAGCTCAAGACTGCCTATCGCAATTCCGTGGAATGCCGCATGGCCGGCCCTGTAATCAACAAGCTCCTGCATACGGCTTTCTTTGTAGCCAAGCGGGTGCGCAATGAAACCGCCATTGCCGCCAACGCGGTGTCTATCAGCTATGCGGCAGTGGAGCTGGCCAGACGGATTTTTGGCTCGCTGCCCAGTCATCGCGCCCTGCTGATCGGCGCGGGCGAGATGGCGGAGCTGGCTGCCATGCATTTGCTCCAGGCGGGCATTGACGAGATCATTGTCTGCAATCGCACCCTCGAGAATGGACAGGCGCTTGCCGCCCGCTTTCATGGCCGCGCCGTTCCGTTTGGAGAGCTTGGCGAAACGCTCGCTGAAGCCGACATAGTCATAGCTTCAACAGGCTCAAGGGAGCCGGTAATCAATGCGGAACAGGTTGGCAAGGCGCTCAGGGCGCGCAGAAACCGCCCCATGTTCTTCATAGATATCGCAGTGCCGCGCGATGTTGATCCCCGCGTGAACACGCTGGACAATGTCTATTTGTATGACATTGATGACTTGCGTGACGTTGTTGAGGAAAATATGGCCGCCAGGCGCGTGGAGGCTGAAGCCGCGAAAGCGATCATTGATGAGGAAGTGGGCAGATTCGCGCGCTGGCTTGAAAGCCTGGATGCGAAGCCGACGATTATCGATCTGATAAGCCGCGGCGAGAAGGCCGCTGCTATCGAGCTTGGGCGCGCCTTCAGGCGCCTCAGGAATAT
>JAAUYW010000019.1 GCA_014804915.1 Desulfovibrio sp.
GGCTTGCGCGCTGCGACGGCGGCGGAGACGCGGCCACTCACGCGGCCAAGCGCCGGATGCTCATCATCTGTGGCTGCGCGGCCGGGCTTGCGGCGGCCTTCAGCGCGCCCTTTGCCGGCGTCTCCTACGTCTATGAAGTAATGAAGGAAAAAATGAGCCCGGCCCTTTTCGCATTTCTTCTGGCCGGCGGTTTCGGCGTCTATGTTTCCTGCACGGAAATCTTTGGCCTTGATGTGCTCCTGCCCATAAGCCCTGCGCCAATGCCCTCGCTTGGCGCCCTCTGGCTGCTGATTCCGCTTGCCCTTTTTGCAGGCGNCNCAGGCGTGGCCTACAACTATCTGATTCGCATCTCGTGCAANGCCTACGCTTCCCANACTCTCATCCCGCCCGCATTTCAGCCCTTTTTCGCTTTCCTGGGCGCGGCCATTCTGCTTTTCTGCTGCCCCGCNCTCACCGGCNAGGGGCTGACCATCTTCGCTTCCATTGATTCCGGCAGCGCGACCCTNGACTATTTGTGCTTTTTCCTGATAGCCAAGCTCTTTTTTACTGCCTATTGCTANGGCTCCGGCATTCCTGCCGGCCTGATGGTTCCNCTGCTCTGCATCGGCGGCGTCAGCGGCGCGATCTATGCCGATCTGCTGCTCGCAATGGGGCTGATCACTCCGGAATTNACGTCAACATGCCTGGTTCTGGGCATGGCAAGCGCGTTTTCCGCTGGCGAGCGCGCGCCTGTTACCGGCCTTGTGCTGGTTTCGCANATGACAGGAGCCTATGCNGCCTCCATTGGCATGCTGCTTTGCGGCGCCNTGGCCCTGTGGCTATCCAGNATTACCCGCACCAGGCCAATGTAAACTCGGCCNCCNGCTGCCTTTCCCATTCAGTTTTGCGGTTTTCGGAGGATTTCATGTCCGATTTTGTCCATCTGCATTGTCATACCGAATACAGCCTGCTTGACGGCGCCATTCGCCTCAAGGATCTCTGCGCCAGGGCCAAAGATTTCGCCATGCCCGCCTGCGCNATNACNGATCANGGCAACATGTANGGAGCAGCCTATTTCTTCTCAACCTGCAAGGAATACGGCATCAAGCCCATCTTTGGCTGCGAAGTCTATACCTGCAAAAANCACAGGGACAAATCTCCGGAAACCGGCAAGCTGCGCAATCATCTCATATTGCTTGCCCGCAATGAGGCCGGCTACCACAATCTGATCAAGATAGTCAGCAAGGGCTATCTGGATGGCTACTATTACAAGCCGCGCGTGGACAAGAACATTCTCAGGGATCATGCCGAAGGCCTGATCTGCCTCTCGGCCTGCCTTGCAGGCGAAATTCCGCGCGCGATCCTTGCCAGGGACATGGACGGCGCGCGCCAGCTGGTCAATACATATTCCGGGATCTTCCCTGGCAGTTTCTATCTGGAATTGCAGCACAACAANCTCCCCGAGCAGGCAAAGGTCAATGAAGCGCTGCTCGAGCTGGCCCGCGACAGCGGCATTCCCATTGTGGCGACCAATGACTGCCATTACCTGAACAGGGAGGATGCCTACGCGCATGAAGTGCTTCTCTGCGTGCAGACGCAAACCACAATGNATGATCCCTCGCGAATGCGCTTTGAAACCGAGGAATTCTATTTCAAGTCTCCGGAAGAAATGAAGGCCAGTTTCAGCCATGCGCCGGAGGCGGTTGCCAACAGCATNCGCATTGCGGAAGCCTGCAATGTGGAGCTGGACTTCGGCCATCATTATTTTCCGGTTTATCCCCTGCCTGAAAACGCCAGCCTGGTTTCCGAGTTTCGGCGCCTGGCAACAGAAGGCCTTGAGGCNAGGCTTGCAAAACACCCCATGCGCGACTCCATTGATCCGGANGTTTACCGCAAGCGGCTTGCGCACGAGATGGATGTGATCGAGGAAATGGGCTTTCCNGGCTATTTCCTGATTGTGCAGGAATTCATCAACTGGGCCAAGGACAATCATATACCGGTTGGCCCAGGACGCGGCTCTGCCGCGGGCTCGCTCGTCGCCTGGGCAATGCGCATCACNAACCTGGATCCNCTGCCCTATAACCTTCTCTTTGAGCGCTTTCTCAATATCGAGCGCATTTCTCTGCCTGATATTGACGTCGACTTCTGCGAGCGCAACCGCTGGCGCGTGATTGAGCACATGGGCGAAACCTATGGCAAGGATTCTGTCGCGCAAATCACCACTTTTGGCACAATGAAAGCNAGGGGCGTAGTGCGCGATGTCGGCCGCGCGCTGGGAATGAGCTTTGCCGAAACGGATCGCATTGCCAAGCTGGTGCCAGACACGCTCAAAATGACGATCAANGACGCGCTGGAGCTGGAGCCGGAGCTCAAGCGCCTGTACAACACGGAGNAAACGNTAAAGCGNCTTATTGACATAGCCAGAAGCCTTGAGGGCCTCAGCAGGCACGCGTCAACGCATGCGGCCGGGCTTGTCGTTTCGGANAAGCCCATGGAAGAATATCTGCCGCTTTACACTGGCAAGCGCGGCGAAATTGTCACCCAGTTCGACGGGCCCATGACGGAAAAAACCGGCCTGGTCAAGTTCGACTTCCTGGGCCTGAAAACCATGACCCAGATACAGGACACGCTGGACCTGATTCGGGCCCAGGGCCTGGAGCCGCCGGATCTGGANAGCCTGCCGCTCACGGACCAGGCCGTGTACGATCTTTACAGCCGCGGCGATACAGACGGCGTNTTTCAGGTTGAAAGCTCGGGAATGCGCCAGTATCTGCGCATGCTCCGCCCGTCCTGCTTTGAGGACGTCATAGCCATGCTGGCCCTCTACCGNCCCGGGCCGCTTGGCTCGGGCATGGTGGATGAATTCATCAAGCGCAAGCATGGCCAGGTGCCGATCNTTTATCCGCACGAATCCCTGCGCAGCTGNCTTGCCGATACNTACGGCGTTATTGTCTATCAGGAACAGGTGATGCAAATCGCCCAGATCATCGCCAGCTACACCCTGGGCGGCGCAGATCTGCTCAGGCGGGCGATGGGCAAGAAAAANGCCGAGGCAATGGCNAAGGAACGCGGCAATTTTGTCGCCGGCGCGCAAACCAATGGCATTGACGCCAAAAAGGCCAATGAAATNTTCGACCTGATGGAAAAATTCGCGGCCTACGGATTTAACAAGTCCCACTCGGCCGCCTACGCGCTGATTTCCTATTACACCGCGTGGCTCAAGAGNCATTATCCGGTGGANTTCATGGCGGCTCTGCTCAGCTCGGAAATGGGCAATCAGGACAAGCTNCTGAAATATATTTCTTCCTGCAAGGACATGGGCATTGAAGTCATCCAGCCCTCGATAAATGAAAGCCTGCGCCAGTTCTCGGCNCGGGAGGGCAAGGTTCTGTTTGGCCTTGGCGGCATCAAGGGCGTTGGCGATGAGGCCATCAATGAGATAATCCGCGCCCGCGAAGCGGATGGCCCCTTCGTTTCCCTGCTTGACCTCTGCTCCCGCGTCAATATGCGCAAAGTGAGCAAGCGCGCCCTGGAGCCGCTAATCAAGGGCGGCGCATGCGACTGTCTGGGCGCCACGCGGCGCGCCATGTTTGCCTGCATGGAAATTGTCGCCGGCCGCGGCCAGAAAAACTCGCGCGCCCTGGCCTCCCCCCAGGCTTCGCTGATGGGCCTTGCGCCAAAGCCAAAACCTGCCGGCCCGGGCGGCGTTGGCATTGAATTGCAGGAAGCCAATATGTCCGAATGGGATGATGACGAAAAAATGAAAAACGAGAAGGAGGCGCTTGGCTTCTTTCTCACCAGCCATCCGCTGCAGCCGTATATCCGCGAGATCAGCCGCCTGCGCCTGGACACGATTGACAGTCTTGGCGAAAAGCCGCGCGGCTCGGAAGTGGCCTGCGCAGTGCTGGTGACCAGCATCAAGGAAGTCATCACCAAAGGCAGGGGCGAGCGCATGTGCTTTGCCGAAATCGAAGACCTGACAGGCCATGCCGAAGTTACGTTCTTTCCCCGCGATTACGGCCAGGTCCGCGAGCTGCTTCATTCCGAGCAGCCGCTTTGCCTTGTCGCAAAACTGGAATCAGCCCGCCAGCACGGAGATGCCGGCGAGGGCGAGGAAGGGGAGGACGCAGGCAGCCAGATCAAGCTTTTGGGAAACCGGGTCCGCCTGCTCGCCGATGTCTGCGCAGCATCAGAGCTGCCTGTCCTGATCGCGGTTCCGGCCGCCAGGCTGACCGAAGCGGCATTAATGGAATTGCGCCAGATTCTCAGGGCGCATCAGGGCACAACGCCTGTAACTGCGGAAGTGCGCGGCAAGGGCTACAAATGCGTCATGCGGCTGGGACCGGACATGGCGGTAAAGCCAGGGCCGGAACTGGCCAGAAAACTGGAAGCCTGGAAAAGCGTAGCCTGAATTTACCTGGCAAAGCGCAGAATCCGCGCATGCGCCAGCTCCTCCTCTGATGGGGCAGGCTCTGTTTTCAGGGGGAAGGTTTCGTGGCAATAGGGGCAGACAAGCTCGCGTTTGTATTTGTCCAGCCTGATTAACGCGCTTTCCACCTCATAGCAGCTTGGGCAAAATGGGCCCTGGCGGCCATTTTCCCATTTCAGCCAATAGAGATTGCCATCATGAACGAGATTCTGGGAGATAAAGAGCGCGTCTTCGGCTGTTTGCAGGCGCAGGCGCAACATGTGAATCTCATCCCGCAAGGCGATGCAGCGCGATTGCATTTCCATGAGCAAATGTCGCGCCTTTTGCGCCTGGCCACTGGCATACAGGTGATTAATGTCCCTGAAGCGGCAGTAATCCATCATGGCTTTCCCCAAATGTTATGATTTCCATATCGGAAAAGCCGGTAAAAGCTTTAGCCGCCAGCCCCTTACAGCCTGTCTGGAGGCTCCTTCAGGCATCTCCCGCAGGTCTGGCAAACAGGGAATGATGCCTGGCTTCGGTGATCTCGACCCGCGCCAGGCGACCGGTAAAATCGCCATCCCCGGGCAACGGCACATTCACGCAGGCATTATAGGGATCCCGCCCCTGCCAGGTTGCGCCGCGCCTGCTCCTGCCCTCAATTAAAAGCTCGGTTTCGGAGCCTGTCCTGCCTG
>JAAUYW010000020.1 GCA_014804915.1 Desulfovibrio sp.
AGAAGCCAAGGCCAATGGTAAGAAAAATCGCTATTGAAGGGTTGGCCCGCATCGTATGCACAAACCAGTCCATGTTTAAGCTCCTGGTTGTCTGGTTTCAGAAAACTACGCGCCTCTGGGGCTTACATATATTGAATGGGAAAATCCCTGACAGAACGAAACCTCGCAAATCCATGAATGCTGCGCATTAATTTTTCTTCCTGCCAGCGCAGATAATCCATTGAAACCGGACAGCCTTCAGGCAAATTTTGCCATTTGATGAATCTGTTAAAAAGATCCGAGAAAACAGCAATATCATGCCTTGTACTCTTGCGCAAAGGCATCATTCGCGTCAGGGTATGGTAAAAGCCCCTGTAAAGCAAATGGGATAGCAGCAATCTGTCCTTGTATATCCACTCCTGATCAAATGCCTGAAGTTTGCCGTTTTCGTAAACAAGATTGAAAGGCATGAAATCCAGAAGCTTGCCATCGCATGTCCACGCTTCATCTGCGCTGTCTTTCAGCGCTTTTGACCAGGGATCAAAAGCGGAAAACAAGTCTTCAGGCAGCCAGTCGGATCTTTATGCCGCCATAACTCAATCTGCCTTAAAATCCTGAAAATTGCAAAACCCTCGCCACGCCCGCAATTTTCCTGGAGCCTGCCGCTACCCTTCCAGGCTCCGGATATACTGCAAAAGCAAGCACTGGCCATTATCAAACCGTTTTCGCAGTTCTTCCAGATTCACGGATCTGCACGGCCTCCGGCCCTCCCTTTCGCCATAGCGCACATAATGCGCAAGCGGATCCAGGTCAGCGGCAGCCACATCCGGGCTGTTTTCAAGATAAAAGGCCTCGTCAAAATAGCCTGACCTGGCAATTTCAGCGCAAACCTCAAATTCTTCCAGGCTGTCGAATGCGGGCTGCTCCTGCGTGGCGGAGGCAATTCCAGCGCCCCCTGATTCCAGGTCCGCTGCCGCACTGGCTGGACGCATTTCTGGTTTCATGCCTTATTCCTCCTCCCAGAGCGCGCCCATATCCGCAAGAACCCTGTTCAGAAAAGGCCCGGAAAGCAGCAGCGTGCCGACTGTCGCATCATCAAGCGGCGACGCGTAGCCAGCAAGACGGCACGCATCAATAAAGGTCAGGACATCCTTGCGAAAGATATTATCCTCCTGGTAAAGCCAGTCCGCGTACTTTTCCAGAAGCTTTCCGCGCAATTCAGGCTCGCATAAACGGTTCGCCAGCTCATGCGTGATTTTGAGATTGTAAATCTGCGAATCAAAAAAGAACCTGCCGCGCCGCGCCACATTCATCAGGGATTGCAACCCGCGCCTGTCCGACCAGACGCTATTCACGCTGCTTAACAGATTATGTCTCGCCAGCAAAAAGGCCTTGAAATGAAATTGTACGTCTTCATAGACATAGCCTGAAAAGCGTATGTCATTATCACGCAGGAAATCCAGCCTGAACACCCGCCCCCAGGCCTCCCAGTGGGAATATTTTCCCTCCATCAGCTCAACCAGCGTCTGCCAGCCCGGTTGTCTGCAATCGGGCTTTATAAGCCGGGTTGACTGCCTGTTCCTCAACACGCGCGTGATTGAGCAGGAAATGATCTCGGGCCCACCAGACAGAAGCAGGGGCCTTAGCGAAACGGCAAACGCGGGGCCCAGCCAGTCGTCAGAATCCAGAAAAGTTACATATTTTCCCCTGGCCACAGCCATGCCCAGATTGCGCACATTGCCAAGGCCGCTATTGCGGCGCGTGCGAAAAAGGCGAATTGCCCTGCTTTTCCCGGCCAGCG
This sequence comes from Desulfovibrio sp., assembly GCA_014804915.1. GTDB lineage: Bacteria > Desulfobacterota > Desulfovibrionia > Desulfovibrionales > Desulfovibrionaceae > Desulfovibrio. Next base: position 1,781 of record JAAUYW010000020.1, read on the forward strand.
CTTTTGCAAGCAGAAAAGTGGCATCCCGGTCCGAATTGTCCTCAATCAGGATAATTTCCGCATCCTCCCCCTGGGCAAGCGCGCTCTCAACGCAGCGTCTCAGGGTCTCTTCCGTATTCCAGGCAGGAATGACAATGGACAGCAACGGAGTCTGATCAGGCAGGGCCAGATCATGAATCGTCAAAAGCTCTGGCCGAAACTCCTCCCTGTCTTTCATGGCGGCTTGCGGCATTGCGGGCAATGGCCGCTGTCTGCTCCACAGTCTGGCATAATCTGAAAACAGCGACCTGAACAATTCAGGCGCTTGCCGCAAGTCCTCCAGCTCCGCATCCGGAAACGGTTTTATGGGCAGGCCGCCAATACGGCCCAGATAGCCAAGAATTCGCCCACGATTGCGCTCATACCGGACACGAAGGCCTTTTTCGGTAAGCCCGGGTCTGGCCAGCTGCCGGAAAAAGCCAGAAATTTCGGCATTTGCGGAAAAATAGCCCGCTATCTGCCTGTGCCCGAAGCCCTGGCCTTGCATGACAGAATCTTCACTACGCTCATACATGGCCTCATCGCAAAGCAATGCCAGGGTTGTCCTCCTGTAAGCATTCAGCAGAAAAAGCTCATCCCCATAAACGTGCTCCTGAAAAGCAGCGCCTGCTTCCCTTACAAAACCGGAGCGATAAATCTTGCCTTCAACTACATCGCAGCCAGCGACGCCTTCACAGTAAAGCGAAAGCAGCTGTTCGCTGTCCAGATGAATCGCGCCGTCCCAGGCCCGCTTGAGCTTTTGCATGAGAGCAGGGCTGATTGCCGCAAACTGGACAAGCTGCGCATCTTGCGCCCGATGCAGCCGCGCTACGCCCCTGAGGAAAAAGTCCGGCCTAATTCTGGCATTTCCCCTGATAAAAGTTACATACTGGCCGCGACTTTCGGCAAGGGCGATATTACGCGAAAAACCTTCGCCCTTGCGGGACTCATTGCGGATAACGCGGATGCGATTATCCAGGGTCGCATACTGCTCGCAAATGCGCAGGGAATTATCTGTGGATGCGTCATCCACAATGATGATTTCGCAGGAGCGCAGGCTCTGGCCAAGCACCGAATCCAGACAGGCAGCCAGAGTGCCTTCATGATCATGACCAGTAATAATGGCTGTGAGCAGCGGAGCGTCAAATTGCCAGACGCAGGCCTTGCCTTCCCTTTCAACATATTGCAGGACTTGGGACTGGGCATTGTAGGAATGCTCGTATTTGCGGCTAAGCCCAAGCAGCAGGCTTGCCGCAAAAAGGCCATTGTCCAGGACTGCGTCGCGATCGCCTTCCGCCAGCCTGATCTGCCCTTCCGCATCCAGAAACGCCTTCCAGGCGTCCAGCTGCGCGTTTTCCAGATTCCAGATCACGCGCTGGCACAACGCCAGGGCCGGGCTGGCCGAAGAAGCCGCAAGATCAGCCAGATCGCGAAAAATTCGGCAGCCGGAATTTATCTGCAGGTAATCGCATTTTACGCTGTCAGCACCTGGCGCGCCGGGGACAGAAAAAATGCTCGCCTCAAAACTGCTTGTAAAAATCCTGCCAGCTTTCCTCAATGCCTCAACCAGAAAGGCTTGCTCGTCCTGGTACTGCCCCTGCGCAAATCTGGCCCCTGAAGAGCGGATGAAGTCCGCGTCAAAAATCTTGGCGCCAATGCCAGGCGCGATGCCATTCTGGAAATAAAGCGCCAGCGCGGCCTGAGGACTTATCACCCCGTCCTCAAGCCTTTCTGCTGGCACGGCGTCGCCTTTCCGCGTTTTCCAGGAAAACAGGCCGATATCGGCATTGCGCTTTTGCGCAAGCCAGCCTGCCACCTCAAGAAAGCCTGGCTCAAGCTCGCCATCCGCGAAAACGAGATATTTGCCCCTTGCCTTCTCAAGCGCAAGATTTCGGCAAGCGCCGGACAGGGCGCGGTTTTGCATTCTGTACAAGCGCAGGGCCGGCCTGTCTGCGGCCATTTCCCGGCCAAGCTCGTAGCTGCCGTCATCGGAGCAGTCATCCACCAGCACAATTTCAAAGTTGCCGGCAGTCTGGCTGAATATGCTTTCAAGCAGCGAGCCAATACTCCCTGCCTGGTTATGGGAAACAACTATCACTGAAACCAGGGGCCGGATTGCAGCCGGACGCTCCGCATTTCCGAAAGGCGCCATTATGATGNGCCCNGCAGCATGGGGCGCCCCNGACNCGGTATCCGGAACTGGAAACACCTGCCGCGCATGGCTGTTCAGAAGCGCGTAGTCTTCCAGAACGCACAAAAGAGCCTGCCTGGAGCCAAGACAGGAATTNACCAGTTCCGGTGTGAAAACAGCTTCCGGATTTGTCCTCTNATTNCCCAGATACGCGAATATATGCCTGCGATCCCAGTCATAAATGCGGCGAATCGCAAAACGCAGCGCCTCATCNTCNGGATCCAGCCCATGANCCCTGAAAAAATCCTCCAGAAAGCCGNCAGCGCCAAAAAATGATTCCAGGCGCTTTTTGCCGTGATTCAATTTGGAATGCGAATTCGGGCCAAGGNAGCGATANTAGCCAATCGCGNCTGNNNACNCTGTGCGNCTGGAATGATAAAAAGCCTGCGCGCTGAAAAAGATATCCTGATGAACCGCCTGATTGCCATAGCGTATGCCATTGGCTTTCACCATATCCGCCCGATACAGGCGCGAATAGGTGGCGTAGCAGCCGCCCTGCTTCAGCAAAAGCCTGCGCAGGCTTTCCTCTCCGCTGGCCAGCCCTGTTTCCACTCCCCAGCGCCTGACTCCCTTTTCCGGATCAACCAGCGCCAGGTCAAAAGCCGCGATATCGGCATTTTCACTTTCAATCAGCTCCAGACTTTCAGCCAGAAAATCCTCGGCCAGCATGTCATCGCTGTCCACAAACGTGAGAAATTCGCCAGTTGCGAGATCCAGGCCCAGATTGCGGGCAAACCCCGGACCGCGATTTTCCTGCTGGAGCGAAATCTTGACCAGATCCGGATAAATGCGCGCAAATTCCTGCAATTTTTCCGGCGTTGAATCGGTTGATCCATCATCAACCACTATGATCTCAATGTTTGGAACAGTCTGAATGAGAAGCGACGCCAGGCAACGCTCAATAGTGGCCTCGCTATTAAAAGTGGGCACAATTATCGAGATCTTCGGCCTGGGGCCGGCAATCGGCGCAATCCTGCTTTTTGCGCTCACCCAGACAAGGCCATTTTCACCGCGCTGGAATTGAAACTCATAGTCCGGCGCGTTGTCCAGAATGGCCAGGGGAATATCCAGCAGGTCNCCAGAACCCCGGCGCACGGGAAAGCGCAGCCAGGGCCTGCGCTGCCGCAAGGAGGCAGTAAGATCCTGAATCTCACCCTTGCGCAAGGGCTGCTCCGCCACAAAAAAATCGCGATCGCCTGTTTGCCGCGATTCCGCGCGCTCCACGAGCGTTGCCGCCAGATCCGGCGACACGTCATCAACAGCTCTCAAGGCATCCAGAAAGACNTTTCTGGAATCCGCNCCAGNTATGGCGNCCAGCGCCCGCTCGAGCCGCTTTCGCATATCTGGTCCTGCCTCGCGNACCTGAAAATGGAACCTGCTCNCTGCTGAATACAGGCGCGCCAGCTCCGAAAGCGCTTGAGGCTGCGCTGCCCGGGTTTTGCGCTGTCCCAAGGCGGCAGACTGGACTGGCAGNATGACAGGGAAGCGCCAGAGNGGCACGCCAGCGGGGGCTGAGGCTGTCAGGGAGAGCGCATGCGAACCATCNGGAAAAATGCGCAGCGAATTGCCGNCTGGTCCTGAAACAGGGGCCGGACCGCCATCCACGCCAGGCCAGAACGATGGNTGACCAGAAAATTCCGCCGGAATGNCGGGCCCTGANGNNGCCGCTTCCAGAAACTCGGGCGGCACTGTGCCGCTTGCCAGATTTTGTCCGGCCATCTGCAACGGCAGAGTCTCAAGCGTGAAAGGCAAAGCCTGNCGCAAGCGCAGCAGCACTGCAAGCCGCTCTGCCGGCTGCGCGCCAGAATGGAGAATTACGCGNAAATGAACCCTCTGCCTGCTTTCGGCAAATGCNCCTGCCAGAAGCAGCACATGCGTCAGATCCCTCACCTGGGGGTATAGCGTAAACTCAAGAGCCAAATGCCCGGCAGGCATGGAGCGGACAAGCTCCTTGTAGAGCGCTGCCTGCCCCCAGCCGCCTGTAGCAAGCGTGAGCCACGCGCCCCTGGCTACAAAATGACGAGCCAGATCAGGCAAATACGGATGCAGTCCGGGCTCTCCGCCTGAAAACCTGACCGCATATACCGGTTTTTCCAGATTCAGAAGCGCATCCGCCATTGAAAGCAGGCGCTTTCTGGAAAATACGGTATTTGCCTCGCGCGCTGCCGGCTCATGGAGACAATGCTGCCGGTCATAAAAACTGGTGAGCTTCCAGTCAATGAAAAACGCGCTTCCAGCTGCTGAATTCGAATCCCTGTCCATGCCGCTCCAGTCCGGATTCACGATTTTCAATCAAGCCTGCGCAAAATCGCGAAACTGGCCAAAAACCGCCTCCAGTCTTGAAACTTCAATAATTGCCGCTGCTTTCAAAAAGTATGGAAAACGCCCTTGCTAACCCGAATCCTATTGAAAAAAGATTAAATAAGACGCCAGCTTGTGTCAACATGCCTGAATCCGGAAAAAACGCCAAAACCCGGAAGCCAACCGGCGCTTTCGGAATCAGCCGCGATTTGGCAATTGACATTCGCCTTCGGAATATCTATTTTGTAATACTTTTATCAGCTTTTTAATACCATAAAAATCAATATTCCCGGAGAATATATGCGCCTTACACGTGGAGCTTTTGGTTTTTTACGAAAAAGATATGCCATTATCCTGAAACGGTGCTACAGAATCAACCTGCTTCTTTCCTGCGCAATATTTGCCGCGCTTCCTGCTGGCGCAGCGAATCTCTCAATCAGCGCGCCCGGCGGCCACGCCACCATTTCATCAGGCGGCGTGTACGGCCAAATCAATATCACTGGCGCCGCAAATCCGGTGGTGGACATCACCAAAAGGCTCACACTGACTGGGCCTGGCGGCAACCAGCCAATCATCACCACAGCCACCAGCGCCCATTTGCGGGTCATTGAAACAACCCTCAGCTTCGGCGCAGCCACCAATACGCAAGGGGGCATCCTGCGCGGCGACATATACCTCGATAAAGGCAAGCTCCAGGTTTACAGCGATTCCAGGCTTGCGTCTCCGCCATCATTCAACCTCACAGCAGGCGGAAACAGCGACGGATCAATCACCGGCACTGGCGATGTGCTCCTCAAGCAGAGCGCTCTGGTTGTCGCGGAATCCATTGGCAGCCAAAACCAGCCACTGCCTTCGCTGCAGCTGGACGATCAGTCCCATCTGCAAATCCGGGACGGCATGTTCGCTGATTCCGTCAAGATAAACGAGGCCAGTCTCGCTGTACTCAAGGGCGACATCAATATTGAGAATTTGAACCTGAATGGCGCCGGCTCCAGCATCCAGGCAAACTATGGCGATATTTACCTGAACAACCTAATTTCAGCATCTCCGGATGACGAGCTTTTTGCCCAGACGGGCATCACTGCGGACGAAGGCAGCATCACTATTTCAGGCGACCTGAATCTGGCCAGCGGACTCACGGCAATCCGCGCTGGCAAGGATATCACCATCGCCAGGGGCGAGGGCTCAATCACTGGCCCCGGGAAGCTGTATCTGAGAGCAAATGGAGAGGTGTCCGCTGGCAGCGCCATAATGGCAGACAGCGATCTGGAAGCCCTAAAAATGAGCATTAGCGGCAGCCTTGCGGCCAAAAACGCGCTGGCTGCGCAATTATCCGCCCAAAATGTCAAGATTGGCGAGAACCTCGAGATTCAGGGGAACAGCGTCAATATCTTCGGCTACCAGGTTGATTACGGAATGCTTGAAATCAGGGGAGAGGGCAGCGAAATAGGAGGCAATCTCTCCGTATTTGACGCAAAAATGGACGCTACTGATCTCAAGGTCGGCAAGAATGCGATTTTCTCGGCAGTCAGCGGCACTTTCACAGATCTTGAGGTCGGCGGCACTGTGGATTTCGCAGCCGGCGATCTCAGCGGCAATTCGCTCTCTGCCAGCAATCTGGTTATGGGCGAAAGCGAATTTGCCACGACGTTGAATCTCAAAAGCGCTGCCTTTGAATCGCTGCATATTGGCCACGGCGGGCTGCTATCCGCTGGCGCAATATCGGCCCCGGGCGGAACGATCTCCCTTGAAAACGGGGGCGAGCTGCTCCTGGCAGAGGGCGATCTGGGCAGCGCGGATGCCCCGCTCAGGGCAATTACATTGGGAAGCGAATCACATCTTGACGCTCCTGGCTCAATCCATGCCGGCTCGCTCACAGGCAAGAGCGCGACTGGCAACAACCTCGCCGCAAAAGGCGACATCATGGTCACTGGAGCCATCTCGGGCTCCCTGAATCTCGCCACTCCCGGAGAAATCAATGCCCAAACAATAGCGGCGCAGGCTATACATGCCGCAGACGTGACAATAAACGCAGGCAGTCTGACGCTACAGGGCGACAGCGAAATTGCAAACAGCCTGATGATTTATGGTCCTGAAGAAGCGGCCGCGCCTTACCTCAGCCGCGCTGCAGGAGAAGAAACCGGAACTTTCACCACTCTGGGAATTGGCAATAGCCTTGAGTTGGCGGGCGCCAGCCTGTCTGGCCAAAATCTCACGGTTGGAACTGCCCTTGTCGGATCTGCCCGCCATCCCTCCACGCTTCATGTTGAAAACATCACCGCAGGCTTTGGACTCGGCATCGGCAGCAACGGCTGGGTCACGCTTGGAGGCGCAGATCCTGACTGGCTCAAATCCACAATCGGCGCTGCCGCGATTTCCGATACTTCAGGCGGAGCTCTCGGAGTCTATTCGCCAGTAACAGTTGGAAATGCCGGCCTGGAGCTCAATCCGGCTACGCCAAGACCTGCGCCGCAGGCGGGCCAGCTAAATTTCGCGCCAGAGTCGCTTCTGGTGATATACGGGCCAGGCGCACGTGAAGACGCAAACGCAAGGGGCATAATCAGCGCGAACACGTCAATGCAGGCCAATGTTCAGGAAGGCGCGAGGCTGCTGCTTGACGGCGTGGTCGCAAACCAGATCTATGGCGTGCTTGGCGATAACATCACCACTACTTACGCGGGCCCAGGCGCCTGGGATGAATCGCGTGTGGAAACCGGATCCCATCTCGTCGGCATTCGCAAAATCGAAGGGCGCAATGGCTGGTTTACAACCCATGCGAGAGCTCCGGAAGAGAATTATCCGGAAATAGATCCCGGCTTGAAGCCGCCGCTTGTAGATGGCAGCGGCGGATCTGCCAAGCCCCCATCCGTGCCCGCAACGCCAATCAAGCCCGCGCAACCTGTCGTGCCCCCTGCGCCAGAGCAGCCGACGCCTACCCCGACGCCAGATCCTACTCCGACGCCGACGCCTACTCCTACACCGACTCCGGATCCGACGCCTACACCTACACCTACACCGACTCCGACGCCGGAGCCAACGCCTACACCAACGCCGACTCCGACGCCTACTCCTACACCGACTCCGGAACCTACACCGACTCCGGAGCCTACGCCTACGCCGACACCAACTCCGACGCCGACTCCAGAGCCAACTCCTGGCGATCCTGGAACCGCGCCCTCAGAGCCAGTCCAGCCGGGCGAAACTCCCGGTCAGCCATCCGTGCCAGACAGCCCTGAAAATCCGGAACAGCCTGAAAACCCGGACGAACCGGCTCCTGAAAATCCCGGCTCCTCCACTCCTGGCACGCCATCCGCGCCTGAACAGAAGCCGGAGGCTCCATCCGGGCCAGACAATCCCGAGAATCCGGCCAATCCGGAAGAGCCAGACCAGCCGGACGACCCAGAGCAGCCGGACGAGCCAGAGCGGCCCGGGGAACCGGAAGAGCCAGGCCAGCCGGAG
>JAAUYW010000021.1 GCA_014804915.1 Desulfovibrio sp.
AATTGCTGGTATACGCGAGAATGCGCGCGCCCATCCAGTAATCGTCAGAACTCTGGAATTCCAGAATGAGCGCAAGCACGCTCGGCTTGCCCTTCCAGTTCAGCCTCCAGATAATGTCGTCATGCAGCTGTTTCAGATCCTTGCGCACAAAAGACGATTTTGCCGGCGCAAGAGTGCTGAAATCAAAATAACGCACAAACTCTTCAGGCAGAAAATCCAGAAGCAGGCTCTTCACCATCGAGGGAAACGAGAACAGCGCCTTGTAGGCTGAATCGTGCGGAAAATGATTTGTCGGCATTAGATGATTTTAGCTGGTTTCAGCCCGCGTGGCAAATATACGGAAATTTCATGCCTGCATGTGCCGCAATCTCCAGGAACCCTGCAAGAGAATTCAGGAAATTCCCCTGAACTGGAACGTTAAAAAAATAATGGGCCGGCAAATGCCGGCCCGGGATCGTATGTTCGCATAATTGTTTTAATCAGCAGGTTTGCCTACTGCACATAAGTTGGTATGTTGATAAAGACATCGCGCGTAAATGTTGTCATTCGCTCCATAAGCCAGGGCAATGCAAGCAGGAGCGCGATGAACATGCACACAATTTTGGGAATAAATGTCAGCGTCTGCTCCTGAATTTGCGTGGCAGCCTGAAGAATGCTTACAGTTACGCCAACTCCAAGCCCTACGCCAAGCATGGGCAAAGCCATCATCAGGCAGAGCTCAATGGCCTGGCGCCCAAAACCAACAACAAAATCAGGTGACATATCCGCTTCCTCCACAATTTTGACTTGCCTTGCTATATGCAAGACCAATGCCAAAGTTGCGATCAAAGCAGAAAGCTGTTCACCAGCGAGCCAACGAGCAGGTTCCAGCCATCAACCATGACAAAGAGCAACAGTTTGAAAGGCATGGAAACCATCATTGGCGGCAGCATCATCATGCCCATTGCCAAAAGCACGCTGGAGACCACCATATCCATTACCAGAAAGGGAATGTAGATCAGGAAGCCAATTGTGAACGCTGTTTTCAGCTCGCTGATCACATAGGCGGCCGCAAGCATCATCGTCGGCACTTCTTCCTTGTTTTTGGGCGGCTCCATTTGCGAAATCGAATAGAAAATAGAGATATCCTTTTCGCGCGTGTGCTTGAACATGAAGGCGCGCAGCGGCTCCTGGGCCCTGTCCAGGGCGACGCGGTAATCGATCTGCTCGTTCAGATACGGCTGCAGGGCTTCGTTATTAATTTGACGGCCAACTGGAAACATAATCACAAATGTCATAAAAATGGCAAGACTGGCGAGNATCTGGGTTGGAGGCAGCTGCTGCACGCCCATTGCCTGGCGCAGGAAGCTGAAAACAATGATTATGCGGGTAAAGCTGGTGACNGTGAGCATGATNGCCGGCGCAATGGACAGCACCGTAAGCAGGAAGAGAATTTCCAGCAATACGGAAACCTTGCCAGGCTCGGTCGCCCCCCCTGACAGGGTCAGGGACAGNTCGGGCATGGCAAGATCCTGGGCGGCGAAAGCCGCTTCAGGCAGAATGGCGGCCAGAATTATTACTGGCAGCGCTTTCAAGCATATCCTCAAAGCCTGATTGCCCATTTTGCGCCCTGTCCTCCACAAGCAGGCTGATCTGNTGCTCGGTAACGCCCAGCAANAGCCTGCGATTCATAAAGCGAACAACCATCAATCCCTTGCGCGGNCCAAGCGGCATCTGCGCTTCCATGACCAGCGAGTCCCGCGGCAGGGAACCGGGCCTGGGCAGAAAATTGAACTTGCCATAGCGGCGAATGGCCCAGACAGCGAACCAGAGCGCTCCCAGCAGCACGCACATTATGCCAAGCGCCTGAACATAGCCGCCCCACGAGAATGTGGCCTGGCTCATTTGCTGCGCAGCCGGCGTGGCTATATTGGCGCCAACTTCTGCGGCATCCTGAAAAGCCTTGTCCGAAACAACGTCAACAGCCTTGCCAAGCGCCTGGCCAGTCAGATCCAGGGCCCGCAAGGCAAAATCGCCAGCCTGGCGAACGGTTTCCTCAAGGCCCTGCTGGCTGGCTGTTGCCACCGCCTCTGGCGAGCCAGGNGCATCAACTACGCCGCGAACCGCTTTTCCGGAAAGGCCGGCAGCGTCAGCCAAGCTGCTTTACCCTTTCAATCGGACTGATGATATCCGTGAGTCGCACNCCAAATTTCTCGTTGATCACAACCGCTTCACCNCGCGCCACCAGCTTGCCGTTCACATAGACCTCNAGCGGCTCGCCAGCGAGCTTGTTCAGCTCCACAACCGAACCCTGGCCAAGCTGCAAAAGCTCGTTGATCAGAAGGCGGGTGCGCCCCAGCTCCGCGGAAACATCCAGGGGAATGTCCAGAATAAAATCCAGCTCGCGCTTCAAATTCTTGTCACGCGGCTGTTTAGCTATTTCAGTCATGTCCTGGAAGCGCGCATCAGCCGCCTGGGAGCCAAAGGAGCCGCCAGAGGCGTTGGTGCCTGCGCCAGAGGCCGCGCTGCCAAATGTGGCAGGCCCCCGCTTTTCCTCATCTTCCGCCAGAGCATTTGCCCATTCCTCGGCAAGCGCGTCGTCGTCGGTAGCTGCCGGCTTNGCCTCTGGCTCGCCTACGCCTTCGGCAGCCAGTTCTGCCGCCCATTGGGCAGCCAACGCATCCTGTTCTTCCTGCGACATCGNTATTTCTCCCGCTACTGCACTACAAAATCAGTCAAATAAACGCGAACNACCCGCTGCGCGCCCAAAATCTGGTTGAGTCGCGCCGCGATCTCGGCCTTGAGCAGCACCTTGCCATCTGGCGAGGCAACCTCTCCATAGGTCTTGCCAGCCAGCAGCATGATGATTGAATCGCGGATTCTGGCGTTTTGCGCCTTGAGCTCATTTGCGACATCGCCATTCACTTCCACTTCCATGCCCAGTTTCAGATAACGCCTGCCATTCGGATCTGCGAGATTGACGGTTACCGGAGGCAGCGGAAGCACCATGCCGCCGCTTCTCGGCAAGTCCGACTGCCTCTCGATCCGCGCTGAATTGAGGTTGCCGGTATCGCCCTGCTGCGGCGCCTGCGGCTTTTCCTGCGCTGCCGGCTCCGTCACTTCCTGGCTCTCCGGCTCCGGCTGGCTGCCCCCCGGCTGGCGCAGATAAAGCCACCAGTACGCGCCCAGGCCAACGCCGCACAAAATCATGAGCAACAGCACTATGATGATNACGAGCTTTTTGGCCCTTGATTTCTTCTTCGGCTTTTCAGCCTGCCCCTCTGGCAANGCCGCTTCTTTTTCCTTTGGTTCTTTAGCTGCCATCAGGCCTCTCTCCGCATATTTATTTGCCCGGCTCCGCAGTCACCCNGGCTTGATGTTCCAAAATATGCCTTGCTCTTCGGACTCATCTGGCTGGCCTNGGNCCGAAAATGCCTGTTCCAATTCTCACAATCGTGGCCCCTTCTGCAATGGCCGCGCNAAAATCGCCGCTCATGCCCATGGANAGCTCGGGCAATTCATGCCCAATCTCCCGCTCAAGCCTGTCCCTNAGCTCGCGCAAGGCCCGGAAATACGGCCTGGCCTGCTCGCCGGCATCATAAACCGGAGCCATGCACATCAGCCCGTTCAGCGCCAGATGCGGACATTTCTCCAGCACATGCCTGGCCAGCGATCCTGCCTCCTGCGGCATTATGCCGGTTTTCTGGCTCTCTTCGCCTATATTCACCTCAATCAGCACCTTCTGGCTTGCGGCCTCAAGATGCCTCTCAAGCGCGTCAGCAAGCCTTGTCGAATCAAGGCTGTGAATCAGCGCGTACCTGCCGGCAACATCGCGCGCCTTGCGCGACTGCACATGGCCGATCATGTGCCATTCCAGCTGCTTTTCAAAATCACTGAAAGCTGTCTGCTTTGCATTGGCTTCCTGCACATAATTTTCGCCAAAGGCGGTCTGCCCTGCAAGCGCCGCCTCGCGGATAGCCCGCTCAGGCTGAAATTTGGAAACCGCCACCAGGCGAACCTCGCCAGGATCGCGGCCAGAAGCCCTGCATGCGGCCCAAATTTCCTGGTTGACGCCCGCAAGCCTCCTGGCCACTTCACCCATTATTGCTCTACCTGCGCATTCTGGCCCAGTTCCTGGATAAAGGCCGGATCGTCTGTCCAGTTTTCCCTTACCTTCACCCATAATTCAAGATGAACGCGAGTCTCGACCAGTTTCTCGATTTCAACGCGCGCATCTGTGCCTATCGCCTTGATTACCTCGCCCCCCTTGCCAACGATCATCGCCTTGTACATTGGCTTGGCAACATAAATCACGGCGTGAATCACGGTCAGGTTGCGTTCGCTGTCCTCCTGCCAGTCCTCCACGTCAACCGCAATGCCATAAGGAACTTCCTGGCGCAAACGCAGGAACAGTTTTTCGCGAATGATCTCCGCCGCCATGAATCGCAATGACGCTGTGGAAATCTGGTCTTCCGGATATTGCGCGGGCGCGATTGGCAGCTTTGACTCAATCAGCAGTTTCAGCTTGTCAAGCCCGTCGCGCTGCTCAGCCGAAATCGGAAAAATCTCTGCCGCCGGCCACATTTCCCCAAGCCTGGTCAGCAAGGGCAGCATTTTGCTTTTGTCAGCAAAAAGATCAACCTTGTTGGGCACGATGATCAGCGGCCGATGCTCCCCGCCCAGCGCGTCAATCAGGGATTCCAGATCCTTTTCCAGATACTCCGGATGCTTGATATAGAGATCAGCATCCAGAACCAGCATGATCACATTCGCCTGGCCAAGACTCTGCCACACCGACTGGATCATGGACTTGTTGAGCTTGCCGCGCAGCTTGGCAATGCCAGGCGTATCCATGAAAATTATCTGCGCGTCCTTGTCAGTCAGGATGCCCACAATCTGGTTGCGGGTAGTTTGCGGCTTGGGTGTGACAATTGTCACCTTCTGGCCGATCAGCGCGTTCAGCAGGGTGGATTTTCCCGCGTTTGGCGGCCCAAGCAAGGCTACGCGGCCGCAATGAAATTGCGTTTCATTCACGTCAGTCATCTGTTCTCCAGTATGTACGCCAGTTTTCCGGCTTATTTTTCGCCACGATCCTGCAATGCCTTGACAGATGGCAGAATCTTTCCTTCAAGCAGCTCCAGGGAGGCGCCGCCGCCAGTCGAGATATAGCCCATCTTGTCGGCCAGGCCATAACTTTCAACAGCAGCCACGGAATCCCCGCCGCCTACAACCACAAAAGCGCCGGATTTCGCCAGAAATTCGGCCAGCTCCTTCGTGCCCTTGCCAAAAGGCTCGGTTTCGAACGCTCCAACCGGCCCGTTCCAGACAACAGTCGCGGCCTTGCCAAGAATTTTCTCGTAGAGTTTCACTGTTTCCGGGCCAATATCCAGAATCATCTCATCAGCCGGCACGGCATTAACCGGATGCACGCTCACCTTCTGATTCGGCGCCAGCTCCTTCGCCGTGACTACATCAACAGGCAGCGGCAGCTCCCTGCCAAGCTCCTTCGCCTTGTCCATGATCTTTTTTGCATCCGGAATCAGATCCGGCTCATCCAGGGACGCGCCCACATTA
>JAAUYW010000022.1 GCA_014804915.1 Desulfovibrio sp.
GAAGAATTCATTCATATCTGACTCCTGCCAGGAATGAGCGGCGCCATGGCCTGCCCTGGCCGTCAAGCCTGGAAACTGGCGCTTTCAGGCCGGTAAAATCCGAAAGCAAACGCGCCCTAGGACACATTTTCCGGGAAGCCGGCATCGCCCTTGAGCCTGTCCACGTCATCCGCCCATTCGCGCCGGACTGATGGCACTACAAACCTTTCGTCAAACCGGGCCAGGCAGAGCAGGCGGTACATTTCCCGCGCCTGGCTTGCGCTCAGGCCGGCCTTTTGCAGCGCTGCCGCCTGTTCCTCCGAAACCGGCGTATCGGTAAAATTCCAGGAATTGACTGCGAAATCATTGAAGCTGCCAGGCTTGGTGCCCCCTTCCGCATTTGCCGTGTTTTCCGAAACGCGCTGCGAGCGCATGAAAGAGCGCATTGCCAGCAGGCGTCCCAGGGCCGCGCGCACCGGCTTCTCATCGCCTGCGGCCAGCAGGTTGGCCAGGTATTTGACAGGAATACGCATGTTGTCAATGCTTTCCGGATCACTGATGCCCTCGTTCACCAGCGGACTCAGCGGCGGCACATACCACACCATTGGCAGGGTGCGAAATTCCGGATGCAGGGGCAGCGCGATCTCCCATTCGCTGACCAGCTTGTAAACCGGCGATTTTCTGGCAGCCTCAACAAACTGGTACGGCACGCCATCCAGCTCGGCCTGCGCGGCCACAGCCGGATCATTCGGATCCAGGAACACGGAAAGCTGGGCCTTGTGCAGGCCGGTTTCCGCAGCCGTTGCCGCGGCCTGCTCCACCCTGTCCACATCGTACAGCATTACGCCGACATAACGGATGCGGCCCGGGCAGCTCTGCGCGCACAACGTGGGCTCGCCCGCCTCAATGCGCGGATAGCAGAAAATGCACTTGACAGCATGGTGCGTTTTCCAGTCCAGATAGACTTTCTTGTACGGACACGCGCTCATGCATCTGCGCCAGCTGCGGCAGCGGCTCTGGTCCGCAAGCACAATGCCATCCTCGTCGCGCTTGTACAGCGCGCCGGATGGGCAGGCCGCGACACAGGCGGGATGCAGGCAGTGCTCGCACAGCCTTGGCAAATGAAACATGAACACTGTCTTGTACTGCAAATAGGCGCGCGCCTCCATGCCGCGGAAATTTACATCCTCAAGTCCGGTCACATTCGCGCCTGCCAGGTCATCCTCCCAGTTTGGGCCCCACTGCGGATTCATGGGTTTGCCTGTAATGGCGTCGCGGGGGCCCACAGCCGGCTGGCGCTCCTGGGCCGGGGCGCTGGTCAGGTACTGGTAATTGTAATTCCAGGGCTTGTAGTAATCTTCGATTTGCGGCAGATGGTCATTGCCAAACAGGGAATGCATGCCCAGAATCTTGCCGCCCTGGCGCAATCTGGGCTTGCCATCCTCAAGTTTCCAGCCGCCGTGCCAGCGCTCCTGGTTCTCCCACTGCTTCGGGTAGCCAATGCCCGGCTTGGTTTCGACATTGTTGAACCAGATGTATTCCTGCCCTGCCGGCGTCGTCCAGGCGTTCTTGCAGGGAATGGTGCAGGTATGACAGGCCAGGCACTTGTCCAGATTGAGCACCATGGCCATTTGCGCTTTAATTTTCATCAAACACCACCTTTTCAGCCTTGCGGACAAGAATGATCTCATCGCGCTGGCAGCCGGTCGGGCCGTAATAATTGAAGGAATAGCTAAGCTGCCCGTAGCCGCCAATCATCTGGGTGGGCTTTACCAGGGCTCTTGTCAGACTGTTGTGCGTTCCGCCGCGATGGCCAGAGATTGAAGACATCGGGATATTGATCAGCCGCTCCTGCGCATGGTGAATGAAGCATTTGCCGCGCGGCAGCCTGTGCGTTACAACCGAGCGCCCGACAAAGACGCCGTTGGCATTGTAGCACTCCACCCATTCGTTGTCGCCCAGTCCAATCGAGGCCGCGTCCTCGTCATTGATCCAGACTTCGCCGCCGCCGCGCGAGAGCACGCGCATTGTATGCACATCCGAGTAGCTGGAATGGATCGACCACTTGCTGTGCACGGACAGGAAATTGAGCACCAGCTCATTTTTGGCGCGCGGAATGCGCTTGCCCGTTACCTCGCCAATTTCCGCCAGCGCCAGCGGCGGCCTGTAAACTGGCAGAGCCTCGCCCAGGCCGCGCGTCCAGACGTGATCCAGATAAAAATGCTGCCTGCCGGAAAGCGTGCGCCAGGGCACCAGCCGGCCGACATTGATTTCAAAGGCCGCATACGTGCGCCCATGCTGCTCNATGCCAGACCATTCCGGCGCAGTGAAGCCCACTGCCGGCCGCGCAGAAACTGACTGGAAAGTGAGATGCNCATCCTCAATCGGCTTTGACATGTCCGCCAGCTCGCGGCCAGTCTGCCTTTCAACNCCAGCCCAGGAGCGCACGCTGACCGGCCCNTTGGATTCCGGCGAAAGGGTCAGCACCACCTCGCAGGCATCCCTGCCGCANNAGATTCTGGGATTGCCCTTGCTTATGCCCTCTTCCTCCACCTGGCCGAGAATGGTCTTGAGCAGGTCAAACTCCTTTTCGCAGGACCAGCTCACGCCCTTGGTGCCAACGCCATGCGCGCCTTTCACGCCAGGACCCAGCGCGGAATACATTTTATGNATGTCCGCGTAATTGCGCTCCACCACATGCANNTCAAACATGGTCTTGCCGGGAATGGGCTCGCATTCGCCCCTGGACCAGTCCCTGACTTCGCCGTAAGGCTGNGCGATGTCGCCCGGGCCATCATGCGGCAGGGCGGTCGCCACCAGATCCTTGCGCGTTCCCAGATGCGTGGCGGCCAGCTCCGAGAATTTCCTGGCAATCAGGTCAAACATGCTCCAGTTGTCCCGCGCCTCCCAGGGCGGATCNACGGCCCTGGTAAAGGGATGGATGAACGGATGCATGTCCGTGGAGGAAAGGTCGTTGTATTCATACCAGTGCGCGGAAGGCAGCACGATATCGGAATAAACGCAGGAAGTGTTCATGCGGATGTCGGCAGTAACCATCAGNTCCAGCTTGCCCTGCTCCATTGGCTCGCCTGCCTCGAATTCCGTAACCGGACGCTGCGACGGCTCGGAGAGATACGAGCAGGTAGTGCCCAGAAGGTAGCGCAGCATGTACTCATGGCCCTTGACATTGGAGCCAAGCGGATTGGCNCGCCAGAAGAACATCACGCGCGGCACGTTTTCCTCGGCATCCGGATTCTCCACTGCCATCCTTATCTTGCCTGACTTCAGGCCCTCTACCGCATGGCGNACAATNGCCTCNCTGCCGCTTGCCCCGGCCTTTTCCGCCTCCTCGCAAATGGTGAGCGGATTCTGCCTGAACTGCGGATAATACGGCATCCAGCCCAGCCTGGCGGCAATGACGTTGCAGTCAGCCGGATGCGCAGGCAGNACGTCTTTTGCGTATTCTGGCGACATTGCGCCGATGTCCAGNAGCTCATGCCGCCAGGAATCCGTGGCCCAGTAATAGAAGGTGGTGCCCTGGGCGCGCCTGGCAGGCGCAAGCCAGTCCGTGCCTGTAGTCACCTTGGCCCAGCCAGCCTGCGGGCGCACCTTTTCCTGGCCCACATAATGCGCCCAGCCGCCGCCGGAAACGCCATGCGTGCCGCAAAGCGTGCCCATGTTGATGATGGCGCGGTAGCAGGCGTCGTTGTTATACCAGTGNTTGATGCCAGCGCCCATGATGATCATNGATCTGCCGCGCGTTTTTTCGGCATTGTCCGCAAATTCGCGCGCCACGCGAATCACGTCCGCNGCCTCCACGCCGGTTATCGCCTGCTGCCAGGCCGGAGTGTAAAAAGCCTCCGCATCCTCGTAGCTTTTGGCGACATCGCCGCCATGGCCGCGGTCAATNCCCAGGGAGGCCGCGAAAATATCGAAAACAGTAGTTACAGCCTTTTTGCCAGCCGCTGTTTCCAGCCAGATGACAGGCACAGGCGCCTTGCGGGTTCCAGGGGCGGAATCATACGCAAACAGCGGATACTCGGTCATCAGCCAGTCCGGATTCTCCGTTTCAGCCATGCTCAGGGCCGGATCCAGCTCCTCGCCGTCATAACAGTCCTTCAGCTCCAGGTTCCAGGCGCCCTCTTCNCCATAGCGGGAGCCCATGCAGCCATTGGGCGCAGCCGGGCCGTTGCGCCGCTTGTCGAACATCAGCAGCTTCCATTCCGGATTGTTGCCTGCGCGGCCAATGTCAGTCGCGCGCAAAAAGCGGCCAGGCAAATAAACGCCGNCCTTTTCCTCCAGCTCCAGCAAAAACGGCAGATCGGTAAAGCGGCGGCTGTAGGATTCAAAATATGGCGTCTTGCGGTCAAAATAGAATTCCTTGAGAATGACATGCGTCATGGCCATCGCCATCGCGCCATCCGTGCCAGCCCGCACAGGCAGCCACGTATCCGCGAATTTGGTGAAATCCGCGTAATCNGGNGAAANGGCNACNANNTTTGTGCCCTGATAGCGNGTTTCNGTATAAAAATGNGCATCCGGCGTNCTGGTNTGCGGCAGNTTGCTGCCCCAGNNNATNANGTAGCTGGCATTGAACCAGTCCGCAGACTCGCAAACGTCCGTCTGCTCGCCCCAGACCTGCGGCGAAGCTGGCGGCAAATCGCAATACCAGTCATAGAAGCTGATCATCGGCGCGCCAATCAGCGAAAAGAAGCGCGCTCCGGAGGCAAAACTGACCATGGACATGGCTGGCAGCGGCGTAAAGCCGAAAATGCGGTCCGGCCCGTATTTCCTGATCGTATGGATCAGGGAGGCGCAGATCATCTCGACCGCGTCCTCCCAGAAGGCGCGCTCAAAACCGCCATGGCCGCGCGCTTTCTGGTAGGCCGCGCGCTTTTCGGAATCCGAAACTATGGATTCCCAGGCTGCCACAGGATCGGCATGGCTTTTTCTGGCCTCGCGCCAGAACTCGAGCAGCTTGCCGCGAATATAGGGAAAACGCACCCGCAGGGGGGAATAGACATACCACGAGGCGGACGCGCCGCGCGGGCAGCCCCGCGGCTCATAGTCCGGAAAGTCCGGGTGCGGCGTGGGATAATCCGTGGCCTGCGCCTCCCAGGCGACGAGGCCATCCTTCACATATACGTTCCAGCGGCAGGAACCCGTGCAGTTGACGCCGTGCGTGGAGGGAGCAATCCTGTCATGCCCCCAGCGGCCGCGGTAAAAATCCTCCCAGTTGCGTCCCCCCTTGAGAACGCTGTATTCCTTGCGGTCGCCCAGGTTTTCCCCAAGCGCCTCCGCGCGCAATTTGAAATGCTCCAGAGTGCGCGAAAAATATTTCTGCATGCTGTTTCCGCTCCTGCTGTGGACAATTCGGACAAAAAACGGACTGCAAACCCGTTTCTTTCAATCTTTCAATTCTGGCCCCTTTTGTCAAATCCGGCAACTGCCTCCAGGCCGGCAAAAACGTTTCCCAGGCCGAGAAGCAGGGCGCCCTTGCGCTCATTGGCCGGGCGCGATCATTTGCGCGTCAATTTCCAGAACCTCCACCCAGCCGTCGTCACCGGCCTCAAGGCCTGCCCTTATCGCCTCAGGCGCGCTGGGATGGGGCAGTACGCACTTTTTGTCATCGCAAAAGCGCAGGAAGACCGCTTCCCTGGCATCGGCAAGCGCTTCCGCCAGAGTGGGGCCGCTGGCGAATACGCCTGGCAGATCGGGAATGATCACGCCGAAGTCGGAATTTTCTTCCTTGTGGATTATCACTGGCAGTCGCATGGCTTTTGGTCCTGTTAAAGGGCGACGGAACGTTTTCCCAATTATGGCGCGGCTTTAGCCGAGGCGAACGCCGCTCTCGCGCTCAATGGCATGCAGGGTGCCCCTGGGCAGATCGCGGGCATGGCGCGGAATGACAGTAATGCGGCCATCGGCATGCCGCAGCTTGGTATGGCGGCTGCCTTCCGTCACTTCAAAGCCGGCGGCCACCAGCGCCGCTATCACCTGATGGCTGGTCATGGGCTTGTA
Source organism: Desulfovibrio sp. (assembly GCA_014804915.1). Lineage (GTDB taxonomy): Bacteria > Desulfobacterota > Desulfovibrionia > Desulfovibrionales > Desulfovibrionaceae > Desulfovibrio. Next base: position 6,001 of record JAAUYW010000022.1, read on the forward strand.
AAAC
>JAAUYW010000023.1 GCA_014804915.1 Desulfovibrio sp.
CTGAATGCTAAATATTTTCGGGATAAATTTTTACATTGTGAGGCTGATATGAAAGCGTTTGGCATCATGGCGTGCCTGTTGTGCGCCGCCCTCTGGATTACGGGGCCCGCCCTGGCGGCGTCAAAAAAGGCGCCCGAGCCTGTTGTCAGGATTGAGACCAACATGGGCGATATTCTTGTGCAGCTGGATTCGCGCAAGGCTCCGATAGCCACAGCCAATTTTATACAATACGTTAAATCAGGCCATTACGATGGCACCATCTTTCATCGCGTGATCAAGGGCTTCATGATTCAGGGCGGCGGCTTTACGGCGGATATGCGCGAAAAGCGCACTCTCGCGCCAATACGCAACGAGGCTGACAATGGCTTGCGCAACAGGAAATATACCATAGCCATGGCCAGGACTTCCGATCCCCATTCAGCGACGTCGCAGTTTTTTATCAATACCAGCAACAATGACTTTCTTGACTTTAAATCCCGCGACGATCAGGGCTGGGGCTATGGGGTGTTCGGACGAGTCATTGAGGGCCAGAAAGTTGTGGACAGGATAGAATCCGTGCTGACCGGAACGAAAGCGAGAATGGATGATGTGCCGGTCGAGCCTGTCATCATTAAAAAAGCATACGTGGTCGAGCCGGAATAGAAGCGCTGATGGCTGATTCCATTCCATTCTGGCTGCACGGAGCTGAAATTGCGCGTCTTGAAAACGCGATCTGTGCGGAATTGCGCGAATTTATCAAATTTGACAGCCATGCGCTCTATTTCTCGCAGGTTACTTGTTCCGATTTGCTGCCTGAAGAAAAACGCCTGTTGCTGCCCATCAGGCTCAGGGGCGCGGATGTGGCGATTCTGCGCCTGGATGGAGTTGAGCCTTCCGAAATTGCGCCGCTCCTGTCGCTTTTGCCGCGGCTGGCCGGACTTTGCCTGGAAAAAACAATAGCCGGCATGGGCCGGGACAGCCAGACAGGTCTGGAAAGTGAAGAAAAATTCCTGGAAGAACTTGCTTCGCGGATTGCGCGCGGCAGGGCAGGCGAGATTTCGCAAAACTGCCTTGGCCTGATTGTGATTGATCTGCCTGAGGCAGGGGCTGGCCCCGGCTCAACTCTCAGGCGGGGCGTTATGGAGGCGTTGCCCAGAATTGCCGGCGTTATCCTGCAAAACATGGCCGATGCCGCCCTGGCCGGGCGCCTTGACAAATTTTCGGGTAATTTTGTTTTCGCTGTTCTTTTCCCCGCATCCAGCCGGAGCGTTTGCCAGAGGCTCGCTGCCAGGCTGGCGCATGCGCTGGAGAATATAGGCATTGCCGAGCCGTTAAGCGGGGCCTGCGTTCCGCTGCGGGCAAGCGCCGGTCATGCGCTTTATCCCCATGATCTTTCCGGTCATGAATTGAACCTTTCCGCGTTTGAACAGGGGCTGCTGATCAGGGACAGGGCCAGACTGGCGGCAGCCGCCGCCTGGAATGCGGATAATCTGGCCACGCCTGTTACAGCCTGGGCCTGGATACCCACCTTGTGCTGCTCGATTCGGGAGATCGTGGGGCATCGGCTTGCGCGCCTGAATTATGGCGCGAATGCGGGGATCAGGGAAAATCAGCGATATCTGGTGATTCCGCGCGGCGCGCCCAGGGAGGCGGCCAGCGCCAGGGCGCAGCTGGTAATCAGGAAAGCTGGCGAAAAGGATGCCCTGGCTGAAGTCATTCACGCAACCACTGCCGGCTGGCAGCCGGAGCCCGGCGATTACGTGATTCTGATGAGGGAAAGCCAGGATCTGGCAAGCGGCATTGAGAGCCAGGGCCACTTTCTGGAGAGCCTTAAAAACCGGACGGACAGCCGCTTTGCGCTGGCTATTTCCCGCCTGATCGGCGCGCCTTCCCAGGGGGGGCAGGCGAGACTGCGCAGTGCCTGCGTAAGCCTGCTTCCAGAAAATGCCTTTGCAGGCCATTATGGAGCTGACGGCGTTATTATCTGCCTGCCAGGCGCAGGCGCTGCGGAAGCTGAAAAACTTCTTTCCGAATTGCATGGCAGGGTCGCAGGCTCCGGGCTGGAGCTTGCAAGCGGAATATTCGCCTATCCGTTTCTCAATTTTGGACGCGATGAAAGCGAGATGTGCGCGCTTAAGGCCCTGGCCTACGCGGAGCTGCTGCCCGCGCCGCGCATTGGCTGTCTGAATGCCTATGCTCTGGCCATCAGCGCGGACAAGCGCTTCAGCAATGGAGATGAAACTGGCGCGCTGGAAGAATACCGCCAGGCATTGCTGCTCAACCCGGAAGATGCGATGCTGCTCAATTCACTGGGAGTTTGTCTGGCAGCGCTTAATCGGAACGGCGAAGCCAGACGCAGCTTTGGGCAGGCGCTGCGGACAGGAGCCGAGCCAGGCCTGCGCGCCCGTATCTGCTATAATCTTGGCAACCTGTATTTAAAAGACAATTATGTGGCTGAAGCCCGAAGCTGCTTCAGGCAGGCTGTAAAGGCGGATTCCGGCCATATATTCGCGTGGACCAGGCTTGCGCGAACGCACGAGCTTGCTGGCCAGGCAAATATGGCGAGGGCGCTTTACAGGCATGCGGGCAGGCTGGCCGGCGCGGATGCGGCTGCGCTGAACATGATTCAACGCCAGCTTGCACGCCTTGAAAAGGAAAACGAGGCGCCTGAAAAGGCCCGCGAGATTTTGCATGATTCCCTGGTGCGCGATCCTTCGGATACAGCATCGCTGCTGCTGCTGGCGGAGACCTATATCAGGGATGATCCGGCCATGGCCGAGAGCCTGGCGCGGAAATGTCTTGCGCTTGGCAAGAGCGCGCGCGATGTGCTATCCGCGGCGCTGGCAGCGCAGGCGCGCATTGCCGGAGGCGGTTAGCCGCGCCGCCGTCAGCTCATGGCCGTGAGCCTTGATTGTTTTTCTACGGGGGGATGGGTTTTGAATGTCCAGCTTTTGATAGTGATTGGCTGCGTTCTTGTGGCTGCCGGTTTTATTGGATATAAAATCTTTCTGTCGTTAACGAGCAAGGGCGCGCCCGCCTGCTCGAGCTGTCCCAATGAGAATGCCTGCGCAGGCAGAAATGATTCGAGGCGTCCTCCCTGCGCGCTGCAGGAATTGCGCCCCAAAAAATAGCTCCCGCTTTCAGCCCGGATTTGCCATCTGGCCAGCGGTCGGAAAGCCCGGGCAAAGTTTTTGAACAGCGCATTGCAAGTCTTGACTTTACGCCTGTTTTAGCGGAATTTTTACGCGCTGTAGAACAGGTTTTCGCAGATTTTTGCAGAGCATAATCGCCAAATGGGGCTTGAGGAATAATGTCCAAGGTTGTGGATGCTTTTTTGGGAATGTTTTCAAACGATCTGGCCATTGATCTGGGCACTGCCAACACCTGCGTTTATGTCAAGGGGCAGGGCATTGTGCTCAGGGAGCCATCGGTAGTCGCAGTAAAGAAGGATGGGCGCGGCAATACCACAGTTCTGGCTGTGGGCCAGGACGCCAAGCGGATGCTGGGCCGCACTCCTGGAAATATCTGGGCCATTCGGCCAATGAAGGATGGCGTTATTGCCGATTTTGAAGTTACAGAAGTAATGTTGCGTCATTTCATAGCAAAGGTGCATAATTCCAGGCACATGGTGCGTCCGAGAATCATCGTTTGCGTGCCGACAGGCATTACGCAGGTGGAAAAGCGCGCAGTCAAGGAATCTGCCCAGTCCGCCGGCGCCCGGGAGGTATACCTGATTGAGGAGCCAATGGCGGCCGCTATTGGCGCGGATTTGCCGATTCAGGAACCCACTTCCAATATGGTGGTGGACATCGGCGGCGGCACTACTGAAGTTGCGGTAATCTCGCTCTCGGGCATTGTCTATTCCCGCTCCGTCAGGGTAGGGGGCGACAAGATGGACGAGGCTATCATGACGCATGTAAAGCGCAAGTATAACATGCTGATTGGCGAGTCCTCGGCCGAGGATATCAAGATCAAGATCGCATCGGCCTATCCCCTGGATCCTGAGCAGCAGATCGAGGTAAAGGGACGCGATCTGGTAACCGGCATTCCCCAGAATATCATCATTACTTCGGAAGAGGTGCGCAAGGCGATATCCGAGCAGGTGGACAGCATTGTCCAGGCGGTGCGCATTGCGCTGGATCAGACGCCGCCAGAGCTTGCCGCGGATATTGTTGACCGCGGCATTGTGCTGACAGGCGGCGGAGCGCTTCTGAAAGGCCTTGACCAGCTTTTGCGCGAGGAGACCTCCCTGCCGATTACCGTTGTGGAAGATCCACTCTCCACAGTGGTGATGGGCACTGGCAAGGCGCTGGATAATCTGCATATCCTCAAGGATGTATGTATTGATTAATTTCCGCTAGCGGATCTGCCCATGACTCTGCGCCGAATGCTGATTTTTGCAGGTCTGCTGCTGATTCTTTTTCTTGCCCTCTATTCCTGGAACAGGCGTACTCGCGCGCTGGATGATCTGGCCGTCAATGTCGGGCTTGAGATCTCGTCCTGGGCGCTTGTGCCCATGCGCGCGGCGCAGGATACGCTGGGGAGATTCTGGGACCGCTATTTTGATCTTGTTGACGTGCGCGAGGAAAATATCCGTCTGAAGGCCAGGCTGGAGGAGCTGGAGGCCCAGGCGCTGGCCCGCGGCGAAGACCTGGCCGAGCTGAAGCGGCTGCGCGAGCTTGTGCAGTTTCCTGTGGATGTGCGCTGGCGTCCCCTGGTTGCGCGCGTGCTTGCCGGCAGACTGGGGCCAAATGGCGTGCTTGACAGCATTACAATTTCACGCGGCTATGCCAATGGCGCGCGTCCTGGCACGCCGCTGGTTACAAACAAGGGGCTGATTGGCAGGGTGCTCAGATCCAGCGCCCATGCCTCAACAGTGCTTTTGATCACTGATCCTGGCAGCAGGGTGGCCATTTTTGGCCAGGAAAGCCGCGCCCAGGGAATCCTGAAAGGCCAGGGCATGGGCGCGGATCTTGAAGTTGATTTTGTGCAGCGCGATGCAAGCCTCAAGGATGGCGAGGTGCTTGTCACTTCCGGTCTGGATGACAAGTATCCCAAGGGTCTGCCTGTCGCGCGGGTAACCAGCGTAAACCCTTCGGATTATACCCAGTTCATGGCGGTTGGGGCCGCGCCGCTTGTTGATTTGCAGCATATTGAAGAGGTGTTGCTGCTTGAAAAGAGCGGCGTCGAATTGCCGCCTGAAGAGCCGGAAGGGCCGCCGCCAGTGTTTGTGGGGCCGCCTCTTCCGCCGGCAATGGCCAGACAGAAGGCCGCAAGGCAGCAGGCGCCCGGTCAGCCGGCGCCAGTCCAGGCTGCTTCAAAGCCCCAGGCGCCCCAGTATCGGGTAATCGCTCCCTGAGCTCGCCAATGAGCGCCAGGTTCAGCCTCTGGAGCAACGTTTTTTGGTGGCTCTGCTTTATAATTCTTGCAATTTGCGCGCAGGCTCTGGCGCCTGGTCTGGACGTACTCGTAGTAGGCCTTATCATACTTCTGCAGGAACGGGACTGGCGCGGGCTGCTTTGGCTTCTGCCCCTCTTTGTTTTATTGCAGGAAGGGGTGGGCACCAGGCCCTTTGGCGCCACAATTGTCTGGTATGCCTCGGCGATCGTCATTTTCAGGCTCGGCCGATGGCTCTTTGAAACAGAAAACTTCCTGTTTATTTTTTTGCTGTCAGTCTGCCTTGGCGCAGCCTATTACGGCGTGGCCTGGTTAATGGCGCCTTTGCAAAACCTGGCTTTCAATGTGGATGATACCCTCGAAAAAGGGCTATTACAGGCGATTTTCATGCCTTTCGCATGGCGCCTGCTTACTGCCACGCGACAAAGGCGGATACCTGAAGATGAAGAAACCTAAACTGTTGGCGATTTAGTCCGAATTAGCTTGTCATAATGAAAAAACCAGATCCGAAGGATGCGAAATCCCAGCTTATGTCCATTCGCGCCTGGCTCAAGGTGCAGATGGATCATGAAACCTATGTGCCGCCCAAAAGCGGCGTGATTTTTCTGCAGGCGCTTATTGGCGTCTTCTTTTTTATATTTGTGGTCCGCTTCTGGTATTTGCAGGTCCACCGCGGCCCTGAATTTACGCGCCAGGCGCAGGATAACCGTATTCGCTATGAACGGATTTTCGCTCCGCGGGGCCGCATTCTCGATTCTGGCCAGAAGGTTCTGGCGGATAACCGCACNGCCTGGGGACTCTCCCTTGTGCGTGAGGATTGTCCGGATTTGCCGGCAACCCTGGCGCAAATCAGCGCCTGGTTTGATTTGCCCTTGAGCTATGTGCGTGAGAAATTTGCCCAGGACAGGGCGCGNGTAAAACCATTTGAGCCGATCCTGCTTGTAACAGATATCGATTTTCCCCTGGTCGCCAAAATTGAATCCGAAATTCACCAGTGGCCCGGACTGGAAATTGTGGTGCGCACAAAGCGCAGCTATCCTGAAAATGAGCTTTTTTCGCATGTGCTGGGCTATGTNGGAGAAGCCAATGAACAGGAGATGGCTTCTGATGGCGCCCTTGATCTTGGCGATCTTGTTGGCAAGGCAGGACTTGAATACAAGCTGGAAAAAGCCCTGCGCGGCAACAAGGGACTTTATGAGGTGGAAGTGGACGCTCATGCGCGCGTGCTTGGCAAGGAGCTGCGCGACGAGCCCAGGGGCGGCCACGAAGCCACCTTGTCCCTTGATCGCGATCTTCAGCAGACTGCCTGGGACGCTCTGAATGGCGAGGCCGGCTGCGTGGTGGTGATGGAGCCNGATACCGGCAAGCTGCGCGCGCTTGTAACCTCCCCGGCCTATGACAATAACCTNTTTGCCGGCGGCATNTCAAANCGCGACTGGGAGGCGCTNCGCACAAACAAGCGCTCGCCANTNCAAAATCGCGTNATCCAGAGCGTGTATCCGCCGGGTTCGGTCTGGAAGCTGCTGATGGCGGCCCTGTTTCTGGAAAATGGGGTGAGCAGGCACGATAGCGTTCACTGTTCAGGCCAGGTGCGTCTGGGCAACCAGATTTTCCGCTGCTGGAAGAAGGGCGGACATGGCAGCATGAANATGGAAAGCTCCATTATCAATTCCTGCGATGTCTATTANTACATCATGGCCGAGCGCCTTGGCATTGACAAAATNGAAAAATTCGCNCGCGCCTGCGGCTTTGGCGGACTGACCGGCATTGATCTGCCGCATGAAAAGTCCGGGCTTGTGCCTGGCAAGGAATGGAAAAAGAAACGTTTCAAGCGTCCCTGGGTGCGTGGCGATACTTTCAATGTCTCGATTGGCCAGGGATCCACACTGATCACGCCAGTGCAGATGGCTGTGTATGTGTCGGCGTTGCTGAATGGCGGTCATTTGCTCAAACCGCAGCTGCTCGATGGCGTGGAGCCGGAAGTCAGGGGCNANGTGCCCTGCAAGCCGGAAACCCTCCAGTTCATTGTCAATGCCATGCGGCGCACAGCCGCGCANGGCACAGCCAGGGTAGTGGGGCGCAAGGATGCTGACATGGGCGGCAAAACAGGCACTGCCCAGGTCGTGAAGCTGAAAATGGCTGCCAATGAACGGCGTCTGAAAACGCATGAAATGGAATACACCCAGAGAGATCACGCCTGGATAGCGACATGGGGCCAGAAAAATGGCAAGACTTATGTTGTGATTGTGATGGTTGAGCACGGCGGCGGCGGCTCGAAGGTCGCAGGTCCTGTCGCAAAACGGATTTACCAGCATTTGTTTGGGCCAGATGGNGGCCCCAGGCCGGCAATGGCGAATGCCGGCNCTTCCAGCGGTCAAAGTGGATAGNCGCCTGATCAGCCATCTGAACTGGGGCCTTCTGGCCTGCATGGTCGNGCTGTTTCTGATCGGNGTTGGCAATCTCTGGTCAGCTTCGGGCACGCGCCTTGAAGAAGGCGTGGCGTTTTCGGATTTCTATCAGCGCCAGCTTGTCTGGGGNGCGCTCGGACTCGTTGGCATGCTCCTGGGCATGTGGCTGGATTATCGCAAATTGCGCAATATCGCCTGGATATTGTATCTGGTCAGCCTGCTTTTGCTCATTCTCGTTCCTGTTGCCGGAAAAACGGTGTATGGCGCCAGGCGCTGGCTTTCCCTGGGCTTTATGAGCTTTCAGCCATCNGAGCTNGCCAAGCTGGCTGTNCTCGTTCTGGCAGCGCGCCTGCTNGCCAGGGATGGCAGCCCGCTTGGCTGGAAGGAATTTCTCAAGATAGTCNCGATTTGNATGGCNCCGGCAGCATTGATAATCCTGCAGCCGGATCTGGGCACAACCATCCTCCTGCTCCTGATTCTTGCAGGGATGATTCTCTTTCATGGCATCAAGGGCTATGTATTCAAGACATGCCTGATAGCCGCCCCNTGCGCAATCGCATTCATGTGGTTTGTGGGNATGCACGATTACCAGCGCCAGCGCATTCTCTCCTTTCTGGATCCNTCCACAGATCCGCGCGGCTCCGGCTACCATATTCTCCAGTCGCGCATTGCCATCGGTTCCGGAGAAATCTGGGGCAAGGGCTTTGGCGAGGGCACCCAGAGCCAGCTGCGTTTTCTGCCTGAGCGGCATTCCGATTTCGCAGTGGCCGTGTTTGGCGAGGAATGGGGTTTTGTGGGCTGCGTGGCCCTGGTCACCCTCTTCTGNCTCTTTTTGCTCGCGATTTTCTCAACTGCCGTNCAAGCCAAGGACAGGTTTGGCAGCATGCTTGTTGTTGGCGTGTTCTTCTATTTTTTCTGGCAGATTGTGATCAATATGGGCATGGTCATTGGCCTTATGCCTGTTGTGGGCGTGCCGTTGCCTTTTATCAGTTATGGCGGCAGCGCAACCATAGTCAATTTTACGCTATTGGGAATAGTGCTTAGCGTATCGATGCGCCGGTTCATGTTCAAGGGCTAACAGGAGAACTGACATGGCAAAGGATGAAATCGCCTATCTGGGNTCGGATGCCGTCTATGAAGGCAAGCTGACTTTCAAGGGAACTGTGCGCATTGAGGGCAAATTCATNGGCGANATTATCAGCGATGGCACTCTNAACATAGGCAAGGATGCGCAGGTGCGGGGCACGCTGGCTGTTGGCGAATTGCTCGTGTCAGGCCATTTCAATGGCGAGGCGGTNGTNAAGCGCAGGACAGTGGTCTATGCNACAGGAGTAATTGAAGGGGCGCTGCAGACTGCGCGTTTGCTGACAGAGGAGGGCGGTATTATCGAAGGTCAGCTGGCCATGCGCAATCCAATAAAATCGACAGTCGAAGTGGCGCGCACAGCCCTGGAGAGCTGAAGCAATTCTTTATGGCTGCAAGTTTTCGTGCCATCATGCCCTAATCGGCAGATTCCAGAATATAGCGCAATGGATTGACAGGCGCGCCGTTCAGTCTGACTTCGTAGTGAAGATGGGGTCCGGTTGTGCGTCCCGTCATGCCGATATAGCCGAGCACCTGGCCCCTTTTCACCCAGTCGCCATTATGGACTATGGCCCTTTGCATGTGCGCGTATTTGGTGATGATGCCTCCGCCATGGTCAATTTCCACGCTGTTGCCGTAAGCGCCGTCGGGCCCGGCAAGAATCACGGTGCCTTCCGCNGGCGCGATTATGGGAGTGCCAATGCGGTTGCTGATATCCAGACCCTTGTGGAACTGGCTGCCTCTGCCAAAAGGCGAATTGCGCGTGCCAAAGNTTGAGGAGACAAACCCTGTTACAGGCCAGAGAGTGGGCATGCCGCCGAGAATGGTGCGATTGTCGCGCAGGGCATGAAGAAGATCCTGCTGCCTGACTTCCTCAAGCCGCGTCGCCTCCGAAAGCCGGTCCAGAAAGTCCTGCATCTTGCGGGCAGCCAGCTCCTGCCTGTGCAATGGCAGATAGGCGCGGGAAAAATCCTCGTAATTTTCGCCTATTTCGGTTGGATCCTTTTCCATATTCATCATCAGGCGCAGCTTTGAGTCGAATTTGCGCACCCGTTCCAGATCCTGGCCCAGCGAGTTGATTTTCCCNGCCAGGCTTACCGTTTGCCTGCGCTGTTCAGAAATCACGTCTTTTGCCGCTTCCAGNTCCTCCTCCAGATGAATGCCATCCAGATAGCGTTCCCAGAGCCAGTAGTTCGCCGCAAGGCTGCCAATAATCAAAAGCGCCAAAAAAGCAAGCAGCCAGCCCCGCAAATGAATATTGCGGGCGCCGCTGCGGCCTTCACGAAAGATTACTATCTGGTATTTGCCAAGCATGCAGCCTGCAATCAAGCCACGGGAATCAGCTCCGGCAGTTTCCCGCCTTTCCCGCCCGGACCTGAGCCCCGGGGCCGATTTCCTCTGGCAGCCTTGTATTTGGATGGATATGGCCAGGTTGGCCAGCTGGCAATCAATCTAGCAAGGCCTGTTGGCGCCTGTCAATTGAGAGGCCAGGCCGATTCGCTGCCAAAATGCGCGGTAAAAAATTCTTGACAAATTTGGCGCAGCCAGTAAACAAATGTGTTACACTTTTTAAACTGGAGAGTTTATATATGAAGAAGCTGGCAATATTCTGTTGCGCCATGCTGCTTGCCGCGTCAGCCCAGGCTGCTGATACCATCAAGATTGGCGCCCAGGGCGCCCATTCCGGAGATCTGGCCTCTTATGGCGTTCCCAGCCTGAATGCTGTGAAAATAGTTGTGGATGAGGTGAATGCCAACGGCGGCGTACTGGGCAAGATGGTGGAAGTGGTTGCCCAGGATGACCAGTGCAAACCGGAAATGGCCACAAGCGCAGCCACAAAGCTGGTATCCGATGGCGTAAATGCCATTGTCGGTCCCATTTGCTCGGGTCCGACAGTCGCTTCCCTCCCGCTTTTTCAGAATGCCGGAATAATCTCCATTTCTCCAACTGCCACTACTCCGGCTCTGACCGAGACGGGCAAGAATCCCCTCTTTTTGCGAACTGTCGCCAAGGATAATGCCCAGGCCAGACTGACCAGCGATTTCATGCTGAATGATCTCAAGGCAAAAAAGGTAGCCTATCTGCATGACAATGGCGATTATGGCAAGGGATTTGCTGATTTCAATCGCGAGCTGATGGAAGCGGGCGGCGCGGAGACTGTGCTTTTTGAAGCGGTTACTCCTGATGCTGTCGATTTCAGCGCAGTAGTGCGCAAGCTGCGGCGCGCAAAGCCGGATGTCGTCGTATTTGGCGGCTATCATCCCGTAGCCTCCAAGCTTGTGCAGCAGATGCGCCGCGACCGGCTGGATACCCCATTCCTTGGCCCGGATGGCGTGAAAGACGAAACTTTCCTGAAAATGGCCGGCAAGGACGGAGAAGGCGTCTATGCCTCCTATCCCAAGGATACCACCACCCTGGAGGCATACAAGAAAGCGCGCGAGCAGCATTTGAAGGCGTATGGCTCGGAGCCTGGTTTTGGATATTATAACGCGTACGCCGCGACCCAGGCGTTGCTGGATGCCATTGCCAGGACTGGCGGCACTGATACCGCTGCGCTCAACAAGGCTTTGCGCGAAAACTTTGTCGATACTCCGCTTGGCAAGATTCGCTTTAATGACAAGGGCGATGCCGCGGGTATGGCGCTTTCCATTTATGAAGTGAAAGACGGAAAATTTGTGGAGCTTGAAAAAAGCCTGGTGCTTGAATAATTTGGCGGGGGAGCGGCAGCTCCCCCTGGTCTGCCCATGGATATCGGTTTTTTCATAGAGCTTTTTTTTGGCGGTCTTACGCGCGGCAGCATCTACGCGCTTATCGCCATCGGCTATACTCTTGTTTACGGCATAATCGAGCTGATAAATTTCGCGCATGGCGAAATCTACATGCTGGGCGCGTTCACTGCGCTGCTTGTAGCCGGCGCCCTTGGCATCTACGGCTTTCCATCTGGGGGCATCCTGATTGTCGCCGCCCTGGTAGCCATCATCTGGTGCTCGGCTTATGGCTACACTCTTGAAAAAGTGGCTTACAAGCCCTTGCGCGGAGCGCCGAGGCTTTCGCCGCTGATATCCGCAATAGGCATGTCCATCTTCCTTCAGAATTATGTGCAGCTGGCCCAGACAGCGGATTTTGTGCCTTTTCCGCGTCTGTTGCCGCCAATGGATTTTCTGGAATATGTCGATTACATCATGGGGCCGAGCGATTTCCTGATTTTGGCTGCCAGCGCGATTTCAATGGGCGCGCTTTCGCTTTTTGTGCGCCACACTCGCCTTGGCAAGGCAATGCGCGCCACAGCCCAGAACCGCAAAATGGCGCTTTTACTTGGCATTGACGCGGATCGGATCATCTCGCTTACATTTGTCATTGGCTCGGCCCTTGCAGCGCTTGGCGGGGTGCTGATTGCATCCCATATGGGCCAGGTTAATTTTGGCATTGGTTTTATTGCCGGCATGAAAGCATTCACTGCGGCGGTGCTTGGGGGTATTGGCTCCATTCCTGGCGCCATGGTCGGAGGCCTTGTCCTCGGGCTGGCCGAAAGCTACACTACCGGCTATTTTGCCGGCAATTACGAGGATATACTCGCTTTTTCAATCCTGATCATAATTCTTATTTTCCGGCCGGATGGAATTCTGGGCAAACCCAAAGTGCAGAAGGTCTAGCAAATGCCCAAAATAGCCAAAGCTTTTCTTGCAGCCATCTGGTTTATGGCCCTTACCCTGCCCGTGATGGGCATTCGTCTCAATCTGCTTGAGAATCGGGTTGACTGGCGCCTGGATCGCCTGCTTTATCTGGGCATAGCGATTTTCTTTCTCACTCTGGTCTGGAACTGGTGTTTCAGCCGCAAGGCAAAAGGGCTGCCAATATTCAGCCTGCCGGCTTCAGCCAGTCAGGCATTGCGCGAGCTTGGCGCAAGGCGCGGTCTGCGCCGCAGCCTGCTTGGCCTGCTCGTGCTTGGCCTGCTGATCATGCCTGTTGGTGGCTCCTTTTACCAGATCAATATCATGATCTCCGCCATGCTCTATATCATGCTGGCGCTTGGGCTGAACATAGTTGTTGGGCTCGCGGGCCAGCTGGTGCTTGGCTATGTTTCCTTCTATGCAATTGGCGCCTACGCCTTTGGCCTTTTGCATGCCAATTTTGGACTCGGATTCTGGGCCTGCCTTCCTGTCGGGGGCCTGCTGGCCGCGCTTTTTGGCCTGGCCCTTGGCTTTCCTGTATTGCGTCTGCGCGGCGATTACCTTGCGATTGTCACGCTTGGCTTTGGCGAGATTACGCGGCTGGCGCTCTTGAACTGGACAAGCCTGACCAACGGCCCGTCAGGCATTAGCGATATCCCAAGGCCAGGATTTTTTGGAATTGACCTGACCCTCAACCAGTCCACGGCGTATCTGTATTATTTGACGCTTGCGGCTGTGATTCTTACGATCATTGTCATAGCAAGGCTGAAAAATTCCCGCACAGGCCTTGCTCTTCAGGCGATGCGCGAAGATGAGATCGCAAGCGAGGCCATGGGCGTGAATATTACCGCTGCCAAGCTTCAGGCTTTCAGCCTTGGCACTTGCTGGGCAGGCTTTGCGGGCGTCATTTTCGCTGCCAAAACAACGTTTATCAATCCTTCCAGCTTCACATTCATGGAATCGGCGATGATTTTGTCCATGGTGGTGCTTGGCGGCATGGGCTCCATAACCGGCGTCATCATAGCGGCGATCATCCTGATCATGGCGCCGGAATATTTGCGCGCCTTTTCCGAATACCGGATGCTAATTTTTGGCGCGATCATGGTCATAATGATGATCTTTCGCCCGCAGGGGTTGATGAGCGGCGAGCGGCGCAAATACAGGATTACGAAACTTGCCGGGGAGCGGGAATGAATCCTGTTCTTCAGGTGAAAGATCTTTCCCAGAATTTTGGCGGTCTGCGCGCGCTCAATGATTTGTCCCTGGAAGTGCGCCAGCGCGAAATTGTGGCGCTCATTGGCCCCAATGGCGCTGGCAAGACTACATTTTTCAATTGCGTTACCGGTATTTATACGCCGACAGAAGGGCAGGTTTTTCTGTTTGGGCCGGATGGCAACAAGCTTTTGCTGAATGGACGCAAGCCGCACCAGATCACCGCGCTTGGCATGGCGCGCACATTTCAGAATATTCGCCTGTTTGGCGAGATGACTGTGCTTGAAAATGTTATGCTTGGCCGCCACTGCCGCACCCATTCCGGAATTTTCGGCGCCATTATGCGCGACAAGAAAACGCGGGCAGAAGAGCAGGCAACGGTTGACATCTCCTATCAGCTGCTGGAATCTGTTGGACTGGCCTCTTTATGGAATGAGAAGGCCCGCAATCTGGCCTATGGGGCGCAACGCAGGCTTGAAATCGCGCGCGCGCTTGCCACGGATCCTGGCATGCTGTTGCTGGACGAGCCTGCCGCCGGCATGAATCCGCAGGAAACGCAGGAATTGCAGGAGCTGATTCGCAATATAATGGCTTCGAGGCCAGTCTCCATTTTATTGATTGAGCACGATATGAGCATGGTCATGTCGCTCTCTGACCGTATTTATGTCATGGAGTATGGCTCCTGCATTGCCGAGGGAACACCAGCCGAGATTCGCGCAAATCCGCGCGTGATCAAGGCCTATCTGGGAGAAGCCGATGCTTGAGCTAAGGAATGTGGATGCATTTTATGGCAATATCCAGGCATTGCGCGATGTTTCACTCACTGTGAATGATGGCGAGATTGTCTCGCTGATTGGCGCCAACGGGGCTGGCAAGTCCACCACATTAATGACCATTTGCGGCATTAACCGGCCGCGGCATGGCGAGATTCTCTGGAATGGCAGTCCGATCCA
>JAAUYW010000024.1 GCA_014804915.1 Desulfovibrio sp.
GGCTGACGCCTTACCGTCAATGTAGGCGCGTACCGCATTCTCGCGTATTTCAGGGGATGCAAATTTCATCCCCGGAGTATAAACAACTTCTAGACAAAATAAAAGTCAAATTGCTCTAGCTCCTGCCACTCGGGACTCATATTCAGGATTTCCACAGTGACAATTTTTGAATGGGCAGCAATTGGCGGCATTGTCCTGGCGCTCTTTATTTTTTGTGCCCGCGTCATGCGCCGCGGACTCACAACGCTTGACGAGACGCGCAGCCAGCATCTGGAAAAAATAGCTGAAGGCGAGCGCCAGCTGGCAGAAGACAGGCGAAAAATCACTGCCGAGGAACAATTCCATTTGCTGGAAGCCGCCATCGCCGATCTGATTCGCCTGAGCCCATATCCCGAAGCCTGGCAGATAGGCCTCCAGCACAATATAATTTATCTGGAAACCACTGGGTCAAGGTGGGAAATCGAGCTGGCCATGTCAGAGCGCGCCCTGCGCTCCAGCGGTCGCATTCTGCACGGCAAGCCACACTGGCTACTGCGCAACGAGGATATTCATGAACATTACACCGACGTCGCGCAGCTCCTGGCAAGCCTCAATCGCCATATCCGAACTGCTGAGGAGCCAGAGCCGCTGCCCCGCCATCTGGCCAGGCGCCTGGCTGGCACGCGATCCGGGGCCGCTCTGATGCGCAGTCAGGATGACATGCAAAAAAGCTGGAAAGAATAAGTCTTGTATGGTACTTGCAATCTGGATTCACAAAACTNGTTTTCCCCATTAGCGAGCTGTTACGCTCGCAAAACNAAAGGAGTTTCCCTTATGCGCTATTTGCTCGCCATTCTGTTGGCCCTGTTCATGGCCGCTCCAGCTCTTGCCGGTTTCAGCGATCCTGGGGCAAGGCAGGGCGGTTTTAAAGGCCCGGGCGCGCAGCCGCCTGCCAGCACTGTCAGCCAGGCGCGGGGCATGCGCGATGACGCCCGCGTAACTCTTACCGGCAACATCGTCTCCCAGCTCCCATCTGACCATGACAAATACATTTTCCGCGATGCCACTGGCGAAATAACTGTGGAAATAGACCAGGAAGATTTTCGTGGCCAGAATGTTACCCCTGCCAATACTGTGCGCATCATTGGCGAAGTGGACAAGGAATTTGGCCGCGCTCCGGAGATCGATGTCAAATATCTTGAGGTTCTGAATTAAACCGTAAAGGCCCGGATCGCCAATGCGGCCCGGGCCTTTTTACAAAATTTCCTGTCCGGTCTTTTCACGACAGCCCCGCATCTCAGGGCGCCTGCCTGGCTCAAAACATTTGACGCATCAAATCCTCGCCGCCATCGTCCGTGGCCCCGCTCCCGCCTCCNCCAGAATCGCCGCTGCCGCCCGCATAGCCATCCGTGGCAGACATGCCCTGCATTGGCATATCCGATCGATATGCAAATTTGCCGGACATGGTTATGCCCTCNGGCATGGGAAAATCCGCNGCCTCATACAGGGCTTCGACTTCTGTGCGATAATATCTGAAAATCGGAGCGGCGGTGCGTCCGCCCTGCTCAAGCCGTCCCAGCGATTGCAGCTGGTCATAGCCCACATAAACGCCGGTAACCAGATAGGGACTAAAGCCCACAAACCACGCATCATGCTCGTCATTNGTAGTGCCGGTCTTGCCGGCAATGACCCGACCCTCGATTTTTGCGCGCGATCCTGTTCCAGCCTCAACCACATTCTTCAGAAGCATGGCCATCATGTACGCGTTTTGGGGCGTTAAGGCCTGCCAGTGCTCCGGCGGCTGCGCATACAGCTCCTTGCCCCGCGAATCGAGAATAGTGGTAATGATCCTGGGCCGTACGCCCAGGCCCTTGTTTGCGAATGCCGCGTAGGCCTGGGTCAGATTGAGCGGTGAAACTGCCACAGCCCCCAGGCTGATTGCCAGCTCGCGCGGAAAGTTTGGCTCCAGGCCAAGCGCCTTGGCGCGCCCAATGACATTATCCACGCCAACTGCCTGCGCAAGGCGCACAGTGCATGTATTGCGCGAAAGCGCGAGAGCCTGCCACAAGGGCAATTCGCCCTTGTAATTGTGTTCATAGTTGGAAGGACGCCAGACCTCGTTGGTGTAGGGATTCACATAAACCAGCGGACCGTCAAGCACCCGCGAGGAAGGCGTGAAGCCGTAATCCAGGGCTGTTGAGTACACTACCGGCTTGAAACTGGAGCCAGGCTGGCGCCGCGCCTGGGTAGCGCGGTTGAAATGGCTCTCGCCAAAACTGTAGCCGCCTATCAGGGCAACGACATCGCCGCTTTGCGGCTCAAGCGAGGCCAGCGCNCCCTGCACCAGAGGCTCCTGCTGCAGCCGCANCGCAATGGGCGNATTCCTGCTCACGCTGGCCGGATTGAATTCCGCTTGCTCCTTNCCNTCGCNCCTGGGCGCCGCNGCCGAAACCCAGATTATATCGCCAGGCGCAAGCGCCAGCCGCGCNTTCCTGACAGACGGAGCATTCTGGGCTGCCACATGAATATTGGGCTTGCGCGCCCAGGACATATTGCCAACCGGAATCACTCCCTTGTAGCCNTGCCCCAGGATGACTGTCGCTTCCTTTGGCTCCACGCTTGCAACCGCGGCCTGCACCCAGGCCCCGCCTGCAAGATCCTGCGGCGAAAACTTGTGCGTGGCATCGTAATTCCGCAAGGCCTCGGCATCGCCCCTGGTAATCGGGCCGCGCCAGCCCTGGCGCTTGTCCAGCTCCTCAAGCCCCCGCCTCAGCGCGCGGCCTGCGGCGTCCTGCTGATCTGGCGCCATGCAGGTGCGCACCGTCAAGCCNGCTTCATAAACATAATCCTCGCCAGACTTGGTTGTATTGACGCCCAGCTCCCTGAGATTCGCCTCTGTGAAAAATTCGATTAATAGACGCCGCGTTTCTTCCAGATACCAGAGCGCCGGGCCAGTCATGCCATCCGGCATGCTCCAGTAAACCAGCGGCTCGGCTGCGGCCTGCTCATAATCCTGGGGAGTTATCCATTTGAGCTCGCGCAGTCTGCCCAGCACATACATTTGCCTTTCCTTCGCAGCCTCAGGGGAACGGAAAGGGTTGTACTTGCTGGGAGCCTTGGGCAGNCCGGCCAGCACTGCCGCTTCCGCCAGCGTAATGTCCGCCGCATGCTTGCCAAAATAAGTGCGCGCGGCGGCNTCCACGCCATAGGCATGCTCGCCCAGATAAATCTGATTGAGATAAATGGTTAAAATTTCATTTTTGGTAAGATCCTTTTCCAGCCTGTACGCAAGTATCGCNTCTTTCATCTTGCGCGTATAACTGCGCTCGGATGTCAAAAGCAGCTGCTTGATCAATTGCTGCGTGATCGTGGATCCGCCCTCTCCAGTGTGGCCGCGGCGNAAATTNTTGATNGCGGCGCGCAGGATTGCCAGCGGATCTACGCCNATATGGCGGTAAAAGGCATCGTCTTCCGCCGCCAGAAATGACATTGGAATAAAGCGGGACATTTCCGCCAGGCTGATGACATAGCGCTTTTCATGGCAAAGCGTGCCCAGCACCTGGCCGTCGCGCGCCAGAATCGTCGTGGCCTGGGGGGGATTNTAGTCAGCNATGCGGGTAATATTTGGCAAATCGCGGGAGGCCCAGTAAAAAAGGGAGCCAACCGCTGCGCAGCCCAGCAGGCCAGCAAAAAAGACAAGGCCAAAAAGCCAGAAAAAAATGCGCCGAAAAATATGGCGCTTTTTTGGCGGGGTTTCCTCGGTTTCAGGCATCTGTTCTTGAATAGTCATCCCTGANCNTNCGCGGGCCAGNCGNGNCCCAGNNCCCNGCGCTCAAAAAGCGGAAGGCGANCCNCCCGCTTCCTGAGCAATCTGGCGCAGACTATACGCAGCCAGTGGGCTTGGGCAGGCCAGCCATTTTGCATGCGCCTTTGCCAGGGCCCGATGGGAAAAGTTCGTANACTTCTTTAAGCTTGTAACCGGTATTTTTGGAGAGGATGCGCACCATTGGGGCAATGCCATTCTTCTTGTAGTAATCCTGCAGGAAATCCAGAATCTTCTGATGATCCGGAGTGATTTCGGAAATGCCCTCGGATTCCTTCACATACTCCATCCACTCGGGGCACCAGTCATCAAAACGCAGCAGGAAACCGTCCTCATCAACTTCAAAGCTTTTTCCCTTAAAGGTGATCTCTGCCATGCTTGTCCTCCTTGGACAGTAGTGGTCGCCAAAAGTATGGGCGCCCTGGCGAGGGCCGCCGCGAACTCCCTCGGCATGATTTGGTTTCAGCAGCGCACACTCTGCTGTTTACGATTAAGCTATGCCACAAAAATTTTTTTATTGCAATAGCGGGGCTGGTTTTGGCAAAAATCTTCCGCGCAACCATATCGCAGCNCATGGCGNGGNACGCCNTTGCGGGCCCNCCTACTTGCGGCCTTCCAGAATCGCCTCTCCCAGATGCATCTGGTTTCTGNCCCANTAGAGCAGCTCGCATTTTTCACGAACNTCGCTCACCAGCTCGTCTTCGGCTTCGCGGCTCTCCATGTCGCGAATGCGCAGGAAGATGTGCCGCTCGCCCGCGTCATTGTTGGAAGACAATACGGAGAGAATGCGCGCGCCGCGCTTGCGCAGGATGTCGAAAACCGGACGCATTCCGCCNTGCACGTTGGGCACAGCCAGGCCAAGCTGCATTCCCCCCTCGCGCACGCCGGTAATGTTGACCAGGGCCTTGAAGACGTCATGATCCGAGATAATGCCGACAAGGTCGCCTGCGTCATCCACNACCGGCAGCCCGCCGACCTTGTTGTCCAGCATCAGCATCGCGGCGTTCTCGACTGTGTCCGTAGGCTTCACAGTTATCGGCTTTGGCGTCATGATNGCGCTGGCCTTGATTTCCGCAAGCAGATAATGCATCTCGTACATGTCAAGNGTGGTGGCCTTGGAAGGCGAGGCGTCGCGGACATCGCGATCGGAAACAATGCCCTTCAGCCTGCCCCTGTCATCCACAACCGGCAGCCTGCGCACATTGTGATCGCGCAAAAGCTTGCCAATCTTGAGCAGGGAAGTATCAGGCGTGACAGTAACGACATCCGCAGTCATCCAGTTCCGAACAAGCATTGGCAACTCCTTGTCTGCAATGTTTTCACGCATTATAACCGCCGCAAGGATTTTTCTCAAGACAGCCTGGACGGTTTGCCGGATTATGCNGCTGGGAGCGAAACTTGAAGACCGAGCGAATTATCCTGTTTGAAACNTCTATTGACCATCTTACTGGCGAAGAGCTGGGCATCGCCCTGGAAGAGCTGAATGCCATGCCTGAAGTTCTGGATGCGCTGTTCCTGACTGGCATTGGCAAAAAGAATCGTCCNGCCGGNCTCTTGCAGGCAATCTGCAGGCCNGATTCTGAAACCATTGTCCGCGACGCCATTTTCAGGCACACGCACGTATTGGGAATAAGGCGCCAGTTCCTTGAGCGCTACGTCCTGGAGCGCATTGAAACCAGCGTTCGCGTTGGCGATGAGCTTTTGCCGGCAAAGGGNCATATNCTGAATGACGAATTATANCTCAGGCCGGAAGCTGACGCAATCAGGGCGCTTGCTGAAAAACTGGGCGAAGGCGCTCCGGGAATACGATTTGGAAAAAGACAAGATTAAATCAAGACAATTTTCCCGGACTGCAAATTCGNAAAGACAATACTGNCAAAGCCATGAAAAATGCTTGCAAATTCCTGATTTATACTTAAGAATTGATTATTCCAGCCGATAGTATAGCCAAATTCAGCAAGGTTCGCTTTCTACTGGCCTGCTTAATGTCAGCCCGGGTGAATGAGTGTGAACAAATCCTTTTGCCAGAATCCTGTTCTGCGGCGCNTCGCCCCTCCTCTNGCTTTTATATTTGCCATCTGTCTGCTGGTTGTCTGCTGCTATGATTCCGGCCATACCAGCCTNCCCCCTACCGAAAAGCGCTATGTAGCGGCCAAGGCAGGGATTGCCAGCCTGCGCCAGGACGCAAAAAAGAACATGCAGCGCGAATCCTGGGAAAAACTGGCTACGGAATTCCGCTCCATTTATGACGCAGATCCGGCCTGGCCCAACAGGCCGGCCGCTCTGTTCCGGGCAGCCGAAAGCCTGGAGGAGCTCGCGAGGCGCTCCTGCTCGCGCCAGGATGCCCGCAAGGCCATAGCCTGCTACGAATCAGTTGCCTTGCGCCACGCAGAAAGCCGCCTGGCTGACGACGCCCTGTTCCACGCCGCGCAAATGCGCGCTGCCTGGCTCAAGGATGACAAGGGCGCCCTGGCCCTGCTTGCCCGAATCAGGAAACAGTATCCAAAGGGAGACATGCTTGCCGAAGCCGCGGCGCTTGAAAAGGCCATTCGCGCTTCGGCAAATGGCAAAACAGCCCCCGATGCGGTAAAGGCTGCAGCGGCCGCCACCAGCGATGCCCGTGAGGAGCCAACAGCCAGGACAGGCAAAAAAAACGGTTTTGCCGGCGAACTGCCCTTGCGCCTGCGCGCCGCAAAATCGCGCATGGCCGCTCTGGCCGCAGATCCGATGCGCTCCTGCTGGCGGCAGCCCTGGGAGGATGTGCGCGATGAATTTTTGCGCATTCATCAGGCTGGCAAAAACGCCGTCGCGCCTGACGCGCTCTATCATGCTGCCGAAGCCCAGAAAGCCCTTGCCGTCTGCTCCCGCGTATCAGGCGAAAACAAAAAGGCCAGGGATCTCTACCTGAAAGTGGCGACGGATTATCCCGGGCATAATCTGGCTGATGACAGCCTGCTCAACGCAGCCCGCATCCAGTATGCGCTGCCCGGCGGCCAGGCCGATGCCGGCGCGACGCTCTCCCGCCTGATCAAAACCTGTCCGAAAGGCGACAAGGTTCCCGAAGCGCGCAAGCTGCTCTCCATCTGGCAGCAGTCCGGGCCTTCCAAAACCGCGCAGCCAGCTGCCAGGCCTGTGGCCAAAAAACAGGAGCAGCCTGAATTGCAGGTGCTTTCCTGGGATTCGATCAACAAGAACAATGTGGAAATTGTCCTTGAAATGTCCAGGCCTACAGCTTATGCGGCCAGGCTGGAAAAGACCCCCAAGGGGAGCCCGGCGCGCCTGGTTGTGGAGCTGGAAAACGCGCAGGTTGTCAATGACGTGCGCAAGGGAGTCAACATCAACGGCAGCCTGCTCAAGGCAGTGCGCGTGCGGGATACCGGCAAGGGCGCGGCGCTCCAGTTTGATTTTCGCGAAGTGCGCCGCTTTGATGCCAGAAGCGAGAAAAACCCCTGCCGCATAATCCTGAATGTGGCTGCCGGAAAGGCCGCGCCAGCGCAGCAGAAGAAAGCCGCCTCCACCCTGCAGGCCGGCTCCGGCAAGCAGGCGAAGGTCAGAGCCATGCAGGTCAGCAACATGGCCAGCCAGCTGGGCCTTACAGTGCAGCGCGTCTTCATAGATCCCGGGCATGGCGGCAAGGATCCGGGCACTTCGCATAACAAGGTAATCGAGCGCGTCATCACGCTTGACATTGCCACGACGCTTGGCCAGCTGCTCAAGGCTAATGGCCTGGAAGTGATCTACAGCCGCACCAGCGACCGCTCGCTGCTTTTAAGTGAGCGCACCGCCAGGGCCAATGCCGCGCATGCGGATCTTTTTGTTTCCATCCATGTCAATGCAAATGACAACCCTTCGGCCAACGGCCTTGAAACGTATTATCTGGATCTGGCTTCCAACCAGCAGGCCGCGCGCGTGGCAATGCTTGAAAACGCAGCCAGCGACAAGCGCCTTGGCGACATGCAGGCTATGCTTGCCGAAGTGATGCTCCATGCCCGCGCCCACGAATCGCGCAATCTGGCTGCGGACATTCAGCGCCTGGCAATTTCGCGCCTCAAAAAACGCAATTACGCAACCCGCAGCAATGGGGTCAAATCCGCTCCCTTTCATGTGCTTCTTGGCGCGCGCATGCCAGCCGTGCTGGTGGAAGTCGGCTATTGCTCCAATCCGGCCGAGGCTGCAAATCTGGCATCGCCGAAATATCGCCACGCGCTGGCCGAAGGACTCGCCGAAGGCATAATGGCGTATCGCGACCGCCTGGCGCGAAACCACACAGCGCAAAAATAACCCCGCTTCCGGACGGCCTGCGACTCTGGCCTTTTTCTAAAAACTTTCTTGACTGCCAGATGCGGCAGTGTTACTAATTCCCTTCGCTTGCAGGCGCGCAATTTCGCGCCGGATTTCTCCCATACCCCTGCTTCCGTGGCAGCCAGCAACAAACTCGAGGAGTCTTTTAATGGCCAGACTATTAATGTCGCTTGCGGCCTTTTTATTTATGGGCAGCGTCTGCCTGGCAGCCGATGCCAGCACTGTGCCAGCAGCCAGAATAGGCGTGGTGGACATGCAGACTGTGGCTACGGACAGCGAGCCGGCCAAGGCTGCGAAGGCGCAGATGGAAGCCAAATACGGCAAGGAGCGCGCCGCTCTGGAAAAGCAGGGCAATGCGCTCAAAAAACAGGTTGAAGCCCTGAAAAATCCCAAGGCCAAGGAGCAGACCAAGGTTGATTTCATAAAAGCCAAGCAAAAGCTTGACAATGATACGCGCGCGTTTTTGCGCAAGGTGGAGCAGGATGAGGTGAAACTGCGCCAGGACATGGTTACGCTGGTTTTCAGCGCCACGTACGAAGTGGCGCGAGCAAAGGGTTTCAATTTTGTGGTTGATGTCACAGCCGGCGGCGTGCTTTACGCTGATCAATCCATGGATCTCACCCAGGATGTGCTCGCTGAAGTGAACAAGATCTATGCGGCCAACAAGGACAAGAAACCTGAAGAGGCCAGCAAGCCGGCAGCGCCAAAAAAATAGCACAGCGCCCTGAACCACGTTGAGTTTGCCCCCGTCTGGGGGTTTTTTTTCAATTCGAGCCGCTGGGGGCGTTGCGAATGGAAATGGATATTGAAAAGATCATGCGGCTTTTGCCGCACCGCTACCCCTTTCTTCTTGTTGACCGCGTTGTGGAGTGCGAGCCAGGCCAGAAAATCCGCGCCTATAAAAACGTCACCATCAACGAGCCTTTTTTCCAGGGCCATTTTCCAGGCGCGCCCATCATGCCTGGCGTGCTGATTCTCGAGGCGCTGGCGCAAACTGGCGGCCTGCTGGCCGCGGCCAGCCTTGATGGCAGCCTGGCTGACAAGCTCTTCCTGTTCACAGGCCTCGATGGCGTCAAATTCAGGCGCCAGGTCGTTCCTGGCGACCGGATTGATCTCGAATGCTCCAACATGCGCATGAAGCTGAAACTCTGCAAAATGGACGCCCGCGCCCATGTGGAGGGCAAACTGGCTTGCGAGGCAGTAATCACCGCGGCCCTGGGCGACAGGCCCCAATAGCAGGCGCAAAAAAAGGCGGCTGTAAAGACAGCCGCCCTGAAAGCTGAAGAAATTAGCGAATGAAATTTGTATAGATCGCGGGCTCGCATTGCGGCGGATTAATGCCGGCATTCCTGCCTGCTTCAATGCATTTGAGAAGCCAGGCCATGTTGTCGCCAAGGGTGCGCATTGTCTGCATTCCCTCCAGATCCTCCCGCGCCTCTTCAGCCTTGTTGCCATGAATGCCGTTCCAGTACTGGGAAGAAACAATCGGCATTCGCGCAATGCCAAAATACTTGTTAAGACGATCCCAGGTTGCGACTGTGCCTGCGCGCCTTGCGCTGGCTATGGCGCAGGCCGGCTTGAACGCGTACGGCGCGGACTTGAGAAAGAAAACGCGATCCATGAACGCGCAGACCGTGGCATTGGGACCAGCGTAATAAACTGGCGAGCCGACCACAAGCCCGTCCGCCGCCTTGAGCTTGTCAATAGCTTCATTGACAGGATCATCCGTGAAAATGCAATAACCGGTTTGCGCGCATTTGCGGCAATCTATGCAGCCGCGAATCGCCTTGTTGCCGATGTGCATTGTCTCGGTGTCAATGCCAGCTTTCCCAAGCTGGCCCGCGACCTGCTCCAGGGCAGTGAATGTGCAGCCTTTGGAATGCGGACTGCCATTTACCAGCAAAACCTTCATGCCTGAACTCCGATTTTTGAGATTGCCGCTTCAGACTGCCTAAATGCGGATGCTGTCGCGAATGTCCTCCAGACGGGCCTTGGCAAACAGCAGCCAGGAAACAATCAATTCGCCTGAATTGAAAAAGGAAGTGATATAAAGCGGATCATAATTGCAGATGCGGTTGAGATATGCCATTGCCGAGGCCATGTTGTCTTCATTGTTTTTGGCGCGAATTTCCGGATAGAGCTGATAAAGCGCGTTCAGGAAATCGCGCAGAACCAGAACCATGCCCTGCACTTCATAAATGCGGTTGTCCAGCTCATAAAAAGGCATTGCCTGGGAGTTTTCAAGCAGACCCAGCGCGCGGCCGAGCAGGTTATCGCCAGTAACAGTCACAAAAGAGGCGTAAAGGTCATCCGAGCGGACATTGTAGATGCCCTTGCCGCTGTCGAGAGATTCCTTGTACTGCTCAAGCAGCTTCAGGCCCTTTTCATAGGAGCCCTCGGCAGAGGGAAACATGAAGCTGCGCGGATCAATGGCGAAGCTATTAATGCGCGCCTTGTAGAGAAAGTCGCTTTCCCGGTCAGCCGAGCCAAGGCGCGCGATCTGGGTGGCGTAAAGATCGAGCAGGAATTTGGTGGCATAATAAACGCCATATTCTCGGTAGGCGCGGTTATCCATGAAAAAGCGGTTGAAAACAATATCGTTGAAAGTCCAGCCAAAAGGCGTGTCCAGCTCATGGCGCAGCTGATGCGTAATGGCATCAAGCAGGATTTTGCCCTTTTCGTTTTCCGGCAGGGCGGCCGCATTTTCCGGCACTTCAACAGGCTGGGGAAAACGCGTCTGGTCAATTTTTGAATAGGCTTTCTGGGCGCCCCAGATCACGAGAAAAAGGCCTATGAGAATGGCCAGCTGGACTGCTATGGTGCGAAAAACAAAATGCGCCTTGAGCCAGCCGGGAACCTGATCCAGCTTCATTGTGCCTCCGATTCTTCAGGGAGCCATTCCGAAAGCGCGGCGATCAGCTTGCGGGCCTGCTCAGCGCTGGAAATGGTGAATTTTGATTGCCGCTTGTATTCGCCGCCTGATTTCTTGTAGCGCTGAATGACAAATTTGTCCGGCCCGAAATCATCGGTTTCAGGACGCCATTGCCGGTAGCGAAAGAGGATGGTCGCCCAGGCGCCCCTGCTCAGGACAGCCTTGCCAGTCTCCCTGACAAGCAGGCGCCCGTTTTCCTCATACTCTATTGTCAGATCATCAACAGTTTCGTTCACATTCGCCCCGTTTAAAACGGCCCGCGCTGATTGCTCAACGCGGACCATCAGATAGGCGGCCAAATGGCCATTGAACCCGGCTCTTGCCGGCTTCCGGATTTTGCAGTCTCCGGATGCGCGTCAGCTGATATAGCCGGCCAGAATGCCCTTCACAGTTTCTGGGAGCTGCGGCTGCTGCAAAACCATTTCCGCAGGGCCAGGGCCATAATTATTGGCTGTAACCTGGGCTGCGGCAGTCATTGCCATCAGGCGCTCCGACATGGCAAGGTCAGCGCCAGAGCCAATCTTGCGGCCAAGATGGGTCAGCACCATTTCGGTCCTGCTGACTGGCGCGTAAGGCTTGAATGTTTCCATTTCCATATCCTTTGTTAGGCCCGTCTGCCTAAAAACCGGATTTGCCCTGCAGTTTAAGACACTTTAGCGGATAAGGCAAATTAAAAAACCAGAGGCGCGCCTGGCAATCAGGGGCCGGGCGCGCCTGGCGGCTATCCTGCGATAGCCTTTATCAGGGAATCAGGGGCTGCGAGTTAGAAGCTATAGGCAAATACAACCTGCGCTTTCCAGGCATCCTGCCTTTCAAAAGACGTGTTGCGGTTGCCAGCCTTTTTCCATGTGTCATTGTCCATGAAATTGAATACGTAATCGAGCTCGAGGTTGATCTCGAAATTCTCATACATCTGGTATGAGTTGACCAGGTTGAGCTCCAGCAGGCCATCTTCCGTAGTCAGGTACGGGCTTGTGGCCGAACCCCAGCCATCAGTCCAGGAATACGCGCTTTCCATGTACTTGGCCATACCGGGAGAGTTGGTGCCCCCCCAGTAAACAGCGCGGAAAGTATGGGAGAGATCTTCAATGAAAGTCATGTCGCGCAGCTGGATGCCAACGCCCCAGGTGCCGGCATAATCAATTCCGTAATCCTGATCAATCCAGCCCATGTTGCCATCGCCCATAAAGGAGGTGAAGTTGCCCATGGGCACGAGGCTGGGCATGCGCTCGGAACCGTTCTTGACATTGTCGTCATCGCCGGAGGCATACCAGCCAAGGATGCCGGGAACGCCCCAGTCCATCTTGTACTCGACCAGGGCCTTGGCCAGCCAGCCCTCGCGCTTTGTGCTGGCATGCTTGGTCTGCCGCTCCCAGGTTTTGGCAGTCCAGAATTTGCCCATTTCCTCGGCATAGCCGTAGTTGAGATCAATCTCGATATTCAGCGGATCAAAAGCGGTGATGTTGATCGGCAGACCAGCCCACCAGAGGCTGCCATAGGTTTTGCTTGTGGAGCCTACGTCGCTCCAGCCGGTCATACCCGGGTAAGGGTAAAGGCTGTAAGGCAGGTTGCCGTCCGCCGTGTTGATGCCATTCTGGAAGCCTTCAAAGCCCTCAATGCCCTTCATGGCGTTTTTGCCTTTCATCCCGTACATCACCCAGGGCGTGAGCTCATAGCCCTCAAACGTGAGGGGCACCATCAGGCCAAACAGATCGAGATTGTCAAGATAGCTGGCGCGATTGGAATCCACCCTGCCATCAGCCAGATAGCCATTGTAGTTGTCATTCAGCGGCCGCGCCCAGAGGGCTGTGATGGCCATATTGTCATTGATCTTGTAATTGGCGGTAATGCCGGCCACATCGGTATCCATGATCGCGGATCCGCCCGCAGTGTTGGGTAGCGCGATTCCCTGGATGCCCATGCGTACGGACAAGTCGGTTTCAGGCGGCATCCAGTCAATGTAGGCGCGCTTCAGCTTGATTACGCTCGCGCTATCCGCGCCCAGCGCGCCGCCAGAAGACGCCTGGCCCCATTTTTGGGTGCCGATTTCAAAATAAACAGTGCCGGAAAGACTTTCACTGGCTACCGCGTCAAGCTGCAGGCGCAGGCGCTGCGCAGCGTGAAACTTGTCTTCCTGATGCTTGCGCTCAACGCCGGCGGAATTTCTGGTTTTGTGTACCGGGCTCGTGTCAGCCACATTGAAGCCCATCAGCCACTGGCCCTTGACCTTGAAATCAATTGCCTTTGCTCCGGATGCCGCCCCCAGCAGCATGCCGGCGCAAAGCAGAAGCGTGCAAATGCGTTTCATGTTCCTTCCTTTGTCTTTTCCCCAAAACAGATTTCCCCTGTGCAAAAATTTGTACGCATTAGCCTGGCTTTTGTCAAGTTACAAAATAAAAATTTTTGCACATTTATGGCGGTTTGATAGCCTAAAACAGCTTCGCCCATTTTCAGATGAAGCGCGATTCGGGGTTGTTAAAAGCCGGGCGCCTCTCTCGCTCTATATAATATTTGGAAATTATTGTAATAATGCTCCCAATGGCCTCGGGCCACGCATATGGAAAAGACCTGGTCAAAACTTGCCGCAAGCGTCCAGATTTCCAGAACTGGTTCAAAAAACTTTATTGCGGGTCTGGGCGCCTTGCCTCGGGCCATGTTTCTGATGACAAGCCAGTTTCAATTTGATAGGTAAAAAGCGGGCGCAAAGCCGCGCTCCCGGGCCAAACCCCGGAACACCATAAGGAGACATAATCATGACTACATTCAAAAAGATCGCCCTTGCAACCCTGATCGCCACTTTCTGCGCCTCCGCTCCTGTACTCGCCGCAGACGCGCCGGCCACGCCGGATGCATCGGCCATTCTGAAATCAAAGGCGGATAGCGCGATTGAAAAAGGCAAGGCAAAACTGGCGAAAGAGCTGGGCCTGCAGCAGAATGCCACCCAGCAAAAATCGCAGGATGTGCAGGTAACAGAAGAGAAAGTAACAGTGGAAACGCCGCAGGGCACTGCCTCCGAAACCACAGTCACAGTGACTCCGGAAACTCCGGCTGCTCCTGATGCCGCTACAGCCGCTCCGGCTGCTCCTGAAGCCGCGCCAGCAACTCCGCCTGCCAAATAGCGGCCATTCCGGCCAGACTTTCCGCCTCCCGCCCAGCGGGGGGCTTTTTTTAAAAATATATCCCCGAAGGGCCGAAGCCCTCCGGGGATATATGGTGATGGCCGAATTAGACCTTTACCAGCGCCTAGTGAATAAGCTGCATGGCCATCTGCGGCATGCTGTTCGCCTGGCTCA
>JAAUYW010000025.1 GCA_014804915.1 Desulfovibrio sp.
AAAGCCTGGCGTGAAAACGCCGCCGCTTTCCGCGAATACCACATATTTTCCTGACACAAGCCCCAGGGCTTCACTCAGCGATTCCGCTGTTAATATCCGGATGTCATGGCCGGAACTGAAAGCCCCTTGCATGATGTCCCGAATCAGGGCAGGCTTGCTTTTTCCCGCGATAATCAACTCCAGTTCAGGGCAGGGCTGATTGCGGATTGATGCGAGTGACCGTTCAGTTTCCGGCAGGTAAGCGCAGTTTCGCAAAATGACGGTGAGCAGGGGAGCAGTGCCAGCCAGTCCTGGCCTGGGCGGCAGCGGATCTGATTCCGCAAGGCTTTGCGGTGCTGCAAGCGGAGGCTTGTTGGCGCGGCAGATAAGGCTATAGTCTTTCAGCAGAGCATTTAAAAATTCGCTGTTGCTGGC
Source organism: Desulfovibrio sp. (assembly GCA_014804915.1). Classification (GTDB taxonomy): domain Bacteria; phylum Desulfobacterota; class Desulfovibrionia; order Desulfovibrionales; family Desulfovibrionaceae; genus Desulfovibrio. Next base: position 415 of record JAAUYW010000025.1, read on the forward strand.
CAGGTTCGCATAGACAGCCGGGGGTTGCCTGTTTGGCGCCGCCCTGAAAATCTCTTCCCTGTATTGCCGGAAAAGCGCAGCCATATAGCCAGAATGGCTTTTGGCCTGCAAATATTGCTGATTGCTCTCTTCAGCGGGCCAGGCAATGAAGGCCGCGAAATCCTGGAGCCAGTTTTCTTCAACAGGCCGCGTTGCCATGTGGATAGGCGGCCGGTCCAGATGCAACGTTGCCAGCCCGGCGCCAGAAAGCCTCAACCTGAATGGCCCGGAGAAAAAGGAATCGCTCTCGCCAAACTCTATCCCGTTTTCCACAAGACTGGCGCGTTCATAAAGGCCGCCGTAATCTGTCAGACTGGCATCGATTGTGAAATCATCCGCGCTGGCGACAGCAGGCGCAAGGGCATATGTGGCAGCAGCCGCATTTTTACAGGCAAGCTGTTCAATTGTCTGCCCGAGGGCGGCAGTTTCGATAATATCTCCATCCGCAGCGAATGCGACATATCTTCCGGTTGCCATTTTCAGGCCAAGATTGAGCATTGCGCCCAGGGGGCGGCGCCCGGGCAGAAATACTGGTCGAATACCGCCCGGATTGCCAGTCTGGATATTGCAAACCGCGTCTGTCAGGGCCGGATTGTCATAAAGAAATATAATTTCACTGCTAAAGCCGCCTGGCAGCAAGGCTGAATTGAGCGTGCTGATTCCATTGGCGCTTCTGGCGGCAATGACTATGGAACAATCAGCGTGAATTACGCGAGACGCCAGCCTGCGCTGCTGTGTGGCCGCTTTCTGACTGGGAATTGCCGCATTTTTCGCAACGCGGCTTTCTCCGGCGTCCTGTTTCAGCCATTGCAGGGCCTCAGCATGGGAAGCAAATTTTGGCAGAATTGAATTATCGCGATCAGGACAGTCCTTTTCATCGCAGGATATTATCTGCGGGCTGATTTTATCCGCTTCCCACAAATATCCCAGCTGCGGCGCACGTGCGCAAAAAGAGCCCCTGCAGCGTCCAGGCGGATCAATGTTCAAGGCTGTGAGGCCGGGGCAGCAAAAGCGCTTGAAGCCTAGTTCAACATTATTACAGGGAACGGGATCCGGGAAGCTGGCCTGAAGCGGCGCGCCAGCGCCCTGATGCAGGGGCGTAAGGGCTGAGGGCTCCGGTTCGTGCCCAGGCGCTGCGCCGTTTTCTGGGAACGAAAAGGCGAAGGGAATCACTTCGCGCAGGCGGCGAAAAGAATTGAGAAAGGTTTCGGTTCTGGCGGGATCTTCAGGACAGGGCAGGAGCCGGATTCGCAGGGAAATGCCGGCTTCAGCCAGCTGGCCGCTCCGCAGCGCGATTTCCCGCAAATCGCAAAGCGTGGGATTGACAGTCAGGGTGACGCGAAAGCGGTTGCAGGGAAGACCGGAACGCAAATTTTCATAAAACGCAGGCTCCAGTCTGGCGTTCCCTTCCAGATCAACCCAGGCTCCGCGCGAAAGCAGCCAGCTGGTGACTTCTGGCAATAGCGGATGCAGGAAGATGTTCTGGCCGCGCAAATAGATTACATGTTCCAGGCAGGGCGTTTGCAGTAATAGATCCGTCATGGCCGCAAGCCTGTCGCCAGACATCACGCAATTCGGCAGCGAGCCTGAATCCGGGCTCCAGGCAGGGGGCAGAAGCGCCCAGCTTGCGTAAAAATATTTCGGTCTGGCAGTCAGCATGGCTTTAGCTTGCGCGACTCTTGCTAAAGGATTGATGGCATGGATCAGCGAGACTGGGCTTGCATGCACCGGAAAAACCGCTGCGGATTGAATTTCAGATAACTGGATTGAATGCTTTTTGCAAGGCTGGGGCAAGCCAGTCGCAGCCGGTCAGCCAGTCTTGCCTAAAACTTTAGGCTAATCTGACTAAAAATCAAGTCGAAATTTGCATAAAGTTTTAGGCAGGGCAAAATTGCGGGCTTATGAAAGAGATTCCGGGGCTGTTGCCAAGCGCAGCGGAAGCTTTTCAGGAAGCGCGGGAATACGCGAGGCTATCCCAGGCGCAGCTTGCCGAGCGCGCTAACTGCGCGCGCTCTTTTGTGTCCTTTCTGGAGACTGGAACGCATTTGCCTGGGCTGAACGCGTTTGTGGCGCTGGCAGAGGCGATGGAGCTGCGCCCTTCCGAGCTTATGCGCCGCATAGAGGAAAAAATGGCGTTCAGGCAGATGCGCCAGTAAGGCGGAGCGCCGCCTGGCCTGGCAGGGGAGCGCGGCTTTTTGGAAGAAAACGGGTCTTCAGGCGTTTGCCCGGCCTGGCTATGCCTGCAAGTCCTGATTTTTATGTGAGGGGGCGTAAAGCCAGCAGGCAACCGCATGGCCGCCTTCTGCGATGACTGGCGCCCTCCTGATTGCGCATACTGGCAGGGCTCGCTCGCAACGTGGCTGGAACGGGCAGCCTTTTGGCATTTGCGCGAGCGTGGGCACTATGCCGGGAATGGCTGGCAGGCGGCGCGCATAAATTGAATCGCGGCCAGGGTGCGCTGCAATCAGTCCCTGGGTATAAGGGTGCAACGGCTGCGCGAACAAGGCTGCCACACTTGCTGTTTCCACCAGGATGCCTGCGTACATCACGCCTGCGTTATCGCCAGTTTCGGCTACAACGCCAAGGTCATGCGTGATAAGCAGAACTGCCATGCCCCGCTGTTCGCTTTCGCTGCGAATCAGGCGCAGAATTTGCCCCTGGATGGTCGCATCCAGCGCTGTTGTCGGCTCATCGGCAAGCAGCACATCCGGGCCGCAGGCCAGCGCCATTGCGATCATTACGCGCTGGCGCATTCCGCCGGAAAGCTGGTGCGGATAATCATTATAGCGGCTCTGTGGCGAAGGGATGCCGACCTGTCTGAAAAGCCCGATCACCCGCTCACGCGCCTGTTTGCGCTTCATGCCCAGGTGCAGGCGCAATGGCTCGGCTGTCTGGCTGCCGACAGTCAGCACAGGATTTAGCGAAGTCATTGGCTCCTGAAAAATCATGCCTATTCTGGCGCCTCGTATGGCGCGCATGGAGCGGAGAGGCAATTCGAGCAGATTCTGGTTCTGGAATTCAATGGAGCCGCTAAGGCTGGCATATTCTGGCGTAAGGCGCAAAATTGCGCGGCAGGTGAGGCTTTTGCCGCAGCCAGATTCCCCCACCAGGCAGGTAATTGAAGCGGGAGGAATGGTCAGCGAGAGATTGCGGACAGCCGGAAGCGGCCCAGCCGCTCCCGGAAAAGTTATCGACAGGTTATTGATGACTAGCGGCTGCTCCATCTAGCGATCCACCTGCGCCTTGCGCATGCTTGCATAGGCCTCGCGCATTGCCAGGTAGGGATCAACCGCAATTGATTTCAAATCGGTATAGGCGGGCAGTACTTCGTAAAGATCGTTGAAGCGAAAGCCGACATTTGCGGCAAGCGACGCTTCCCAGGGATCAATGTAAAACAGCGGCGAGGTAAAGGCGTCGCCAATTCTGCCAAAAGTATCGCGCACCGAGCTTGGGCCAATGAAAGGCCAGACTATGTACCAGCCCTGGCCAAAACCCCAGCGGCCCAGCGTCTGGCCAAAATCCTCGCCAGAGGGATCAACAGGCACAATGGTTTTCTTGCTGGAAGCAAGATCGACCAGGCCGGCGCCGCCCATGAGGTTCATCATGAAGCGGGAAAACTCCACGCCAGCCTCAAATGGCCGTCCTTGCAGCAGGCTGTTGATAAAGCGGGTCGGGAACAGGATATTGTAGAACAGGTTGCTCATGCCTGTGCGAAAAAACTGCGGCGTGACAAATTTCCAGCCAGTGTATAGCGGCTGGGCCACGTGAATATAGAAGATGTCATTGAAGCGAAACCAGAACCTGTTCCAGGGCTCGAGCGGATCCGAGATGCTCGCGACAGGCTCGCTGTCGTAGTCATCCAGATCATGCGCAACCCCTGCTTCCTGAACAGTTACAGCTCCTGGCGCGAGCATGGTATCCGAGGCATAGACGCTGGAAGGCGCGATGGCCTGGCTTGACTCGCCTGCGTATCTGGCTCCATTTTTCATGGCGCGCGCATTTGCCACGCTGGCAGGATTGGATTGGGCTGGCGAATCCGCGCCCTGGCAGGCAACAGGGGCGAGAAGCAGCAGCAGGATAAATGCGAGCAGGCGTCCCATTATTGCGCCTTCTGGCCCTGGCTGAGGATTTCGGCGGCTTTGGCGCGTACCCTCTCTATAAGCTGCTCTGGCGTGGCCGTATTGAGGATGTCCTGGAACTGCGTGCGATAATTCTTGACCAGGCTGATATTCTCGATGATTACGTCATACACGCGCCATTTGCCGTTTTTATTGAGCATTCTGTAGCTTACGGGAATTTTTTTGCCATCTTTCATGGCTATGGCAGTGCGTACTTCCACCTTGTCGCCTTCAGGCGAAACTGTCTCGCCTGTGTAGGAGACCGTCTCGCCGTTATAGCCAGTAATGCGATTGAGGTAGGTATTGAGCAGGAGATCCGCAAACGCATTGCTGAAAGCCTGTTTCTGGGCTTCATTGAACGTTTTCCAGCGCGGGCCGACTGTGCGCGAGGAAAATTCGCCAAAATCGAAAATCTGGCGGACTTCCGCCTCTATCTGCCGCCTGAGCGGAGGCCGGGTGGCCGGGTTTGCATACTCGGGATTGCGAATGACGGCAAGAATGCGGCTTACTGCGCCATCAAGAGCTGCTCTCGCTTCCTGGGCAGGCTGCGCTGAAGCGGCTGAAACCAGACAAGCCAGCAGCAGGGCGACTACAAACGAAGGCAGAAGACGTTTCATTTTACACCTCCAAACGCGTATTTGGCAATTAGCGATTCCAGATCTGTTGGCGACTCTGTTTCAGTGATTGTGCCGCCCGGTTTTATCTCCTCATCTGAGCCGCCTCTGGACAGGGATATATACTTATCGCCAATAAGTCCGCTTGTCTTTATGGAGGCGATGCTGTCATCTGACAAATGCAGGTTTCTGTCCAGTCGGATATTCACTATGGCCTGCGAACGCATGGGATCCGGGTCAAGCCTGATGGAGGTTACGCGGCCTACCGGCACGCCTGCAAGCTCCACATCCGCGCCAGGCCTGAGGCCTGTGGCTGCGTCAAATCTGGCAGAAATCTCGTAGCCTCTGGAGGAGAACAGCTCCATCTTGCCCAGCTTGATGGTAAGCCAGCCCACGCACAAGAGGCCAATGAGAACGAAAATGCCCACAGCAGTTTCCCGCGATCCGCCCATGTTTATTCCTTACAGTTTGAATTTTACAGGCATTAAATTCATTTTTCAAGAAATCAGGCTATATATCAGATACTTGCGCCGCTGTTTCCGCATCAGGAATTGAGCCATCTGTCAAGCGCCGCCTGAACTTCGGGATTGGGCGGCTTCCGCAGCCCAGAGCTGATTTTGCCTGGGTCGCGGGTGAGGAACTGGCGCAGATACTCGTCCCTGCTTTTCAGCAAATCAGCGGCCGGCCCGGCGAATATGGCTGCGCCGTCTTTCAGCACCAGCGCGTAATCGGCGATTTTCTCAAGGCTTGCCAGATCATGGCTGACTACGATGAGAGTCATTTCCGGGAATTGCCTGTGCAGGGAGAGCAGAAGCTCGTCCATGCGCGCGGCTGTAATCGGATCCAGTCCGGATGTCGGCTCATCGCAAAGCAGGAGGCGCGGCTCCGCGATGATAGCCCTGGCAAGGCCGGCGCGTTTGCGCATTCCGCCGGAGAGCTGGTTGGGATAATATGAGGGGTAATTCTCCAGGCCCACCATGCCAAGCACGCGCAGGGCTGCGTCATGCAGAAGCTTGCGCGACAGCCGCAAATGCTGGCTCAGCGGCAGGGCCACATTTTCGGCCAGGGTCAGGGCGCCGAGCAGGGCGCCATCCTGAAAAAGCACGCCCATGCGCCTGCGCAGGCGCCGAAAGCCGGCGCCATCCAGCTCAAACAGGTTCTGGCCGTCAATCAGCAGCATGCCGGAGAGGGGTTTTTGCAGGCCTGCGATATGGCGAAGGATGGTGGATTTGCCGCCGCCGGAGCCGCCGAGGATGACGGTGATTTTGCCAGCCGGCAGGGTGGCGTTCAAATCATGAAGCACCACGGCCTTGCCGTAGCCGAGCGTAAGATTTTCGAATTGGATGTTCCAGGCAGACAATCGGTCTCCTAAAGCATGAAAGAAGTGACGACGTAATCTGCGGCGAGGATGAGCACGCAGGAAATGACCACAGCGGAGGTAGTGGCGTTGCCGACAGCTTCGGGGCCGACGCTGTCGCGGCGCAAGTGGGCAAAATAGCCCTGATGGCAGCAGACCGTGGCGACAAGAAGGCCAAAGATCAGGGCTTTCACAAAGCCTCCGGAGACGTCGTTCATTGTTACAGCATGGCTGATTTTGTAAAAATAAATGCCCTCGCTCATGTCGAGCATCAGCACGCCAGTCAGGTAGCCGCCAAAAATGCCGATTACATCAAAAATGGCGGTCAGCAGCGGAAATGAAATCAGGCTGGCCATGATGCGCGGGCTGACAAGATAGCCCATGGAATTTATATCCATGACATCAAGGGCATCGATCTGGTCTGTAATCCGCATGACGCCGATTTCAGCGGCCATGGCCGAGCCGGCCCTGCCTGTAAGCATTATGGCGGTCAGCACCGGGCCCAGCTCGCGTATCAGGGAGAGGGCCACGGCAGAGCCCAGCAACCCTGTGGAGCCAAACTGGACAAGCGTATAGTAGCCTTGGAGGCCAAGCACCATTCCGCAAAAAATGCCGATCAGGAGAATTACAAACAGCGACTGGAAGCCGATCACATGGAGTTGCTGGATTGTGCGCGGAATGATGCGCAGGGAAGCAAAGGCCTGGGCCAGGCCCCGGGCCATGAAAATGGCCATGCCGCCCAGGCTGTCGACAAATTCCAGAACTGTCGCTCCGAGCCAGCGGACTGGTTTCAATATGCTCCCTGATTGCCGCGTTTCCATCGCCGCTCCTTCAAGTTTCTGTTCCAGCGCGCAGGCGTCAATAATACAGGTCAATTTCGCTGCCCGGGGAAGCGGGCGAAAAGCCAGAAGATGTGGCCGTCAGGCGCCTATCTGGCTTTTTTTGCGATTTCCTTTCTGGAGAGCTGCATGGGCTTGCCCATTTTTAGTGATTTCATTTTCTGGGTCAGGCTGTCGACCTGTCGCTGGCTGCCGCGCAAATTGACAATTATGAGCCATACCTTGCCGCTTTTGCGCACGGAGGAGCGGAAGCCGCTTTTGGCCAGCTTTGCGCTGGCCTCATTGGCTTCGGACTGGCTGCGATACGCGGCAGCCTGAAAAACATAATCAAAACGTTCAGTTGAGGCTGGAGGCTTTTTGACGGCGGGCTGGGCTGCCTGTTTGCGTGGCGTCTGGACAGGAGGTTTTGGGGGAGCGGGCTTTGGCGGCTCCGCATTCTGGGGCATTTCGCTTGTTTGCGCAGGCAAGGGCAGGATTTCCGCTTCAGTCATTTCCGTCTGGGGGGCGCCGGATTTTGCATCCTCGACAGGGTCGGGCGCGTTCAGGCCGGTTATGGCCGCAATTTCCGACTGGGGACTCTGTCCGCGGCCAACCATCAGGCCCATGAAAAAGGCCCAGGCGACAGCGCAAACCAGAATTACGCAGAGAGCTGCCAGCAGCGGCCAGGGCAGTCCCTGGCGAGCGCCAGCCTGGGGCCTGGCCGAATCGTCGGCGCGCTTCGCCAGCAATTTCCTGATGATCTTGGCCAGCGCCATTACATTAATTCCGGCGCGCTGACGCCAAGCAGGAACAGGCCGTTTTTGAGAGTCTGGCCGCAGGCGCGCAGCAGGACAAGCCTGGCCAGGCTTCCGGCTTCGTCATCAGGGTCAATTATTTGCCTGTGGGCGTAATAGCCATGTATTTCGCCGGCAAGATCGATGAGATACTTGCTGACAAGATAGGGCGCTAGCCTTGCGGCTGCCTCGGTTACAATCTCCGGAAAAGCGGAGAGCTGGCGCATTAGCGCTAGCTCCTGCAGGGAATCCAGGCCTGTGAGTGTTGCTGAACCTGTTTTCTCCGGAAGCCGGATGCCTTTTTCCGCCGCGCGGCGCAGCAGGGCGCAGATGCGCGCGTGCGCGTACTGGACATAATAGACCGGATTGTCCAGACTGCGTTTTTTGGCCAGGTCGACGTCAAAGTCAAGCGGACTGTCATTCGAGCGCGAGAGAAAAGTGAATCTCGCCGCGTCAGTGCCGACTTCGTCAATCAGCTCGCGCAGGGGATAAAATTCGCCCGAGCGGGTGGACATTTGCACAGGCTTGCCATCGCGGATGAGATTTACGAGCTGCACCAGAAGCACGACAAACCTGTCCGGGTCACGGCCCATATCGCGGATGGCAGCCCGCATGCGCGGAATATAGCCGTGGTGATCTGCGCCCCATACGTCAACAAGCAGATCATAGCCGCGTTCATATTTTTCATTGTGATAGGCGATGTCCGTCGCAAGGTAGGTCAGGGAGCCATCCCGCTTGCGCAGCACGCGATCATGGTCGTCCCCCTCCGATTCTGTTCTCAGCCAGAGGGCTCCGTCGCTGTGATAGGAATGGCCATCCTTTTCCAGCTGTTCAAGCGCGCGGGCCACAGCTCCATTTTGCAGATACGCCTTTTCGGAAGCGAACTTGTTATGCTCGCAGCGGAAAAGCAGCATGTCGCCCTTGATGTCTGCGAGGATTTTCTCCATGCCAAATTGGCGGCAGAGTTCAACGCCCGCATCCTCGTCAAGATCCGGCAGGCCTGGATGCGCATTCAATGCTTCCCTGGCAAGGTCAATGATATATCCGCCCTGGTAGTGGTCTTCGGGAAAATCGGTTTTCTGGCCGGCGAGCTCCCTGGCGCGCAGCCAGACAGAGCGGCCGAGAATTTTCATTTGGCGCCCGGCGTCATTGAGATAATATTCCGTATCGACCCCGTAGCCGGCAGCGCGGAGAATGCGGGCAACGCTGTCGCCGAGCGCAGCGCCGCGGCCGTGGCCAACATGCAGCGGCCCCGTGGGATTTGCTGAAACGTACTCCACAAGCGCGGTCTTGCCCTGGCCGGATGTGCCGTTGCCATAGGCAGGGCCTGTTTCTTCAATCAGCGGAAGCACCCGTTGCCAGAAAGCAGGCTTGAATGTGATATTGCAAAAACCAGGACCGGCTACTTCCACCCTGGCGATTTCCGGACATTTGCGCGGCAGTTCCTGGGCCAGGCTGGCAGCCAGTTCCCTTGCCGGCCTGCCTGCCTGTTTTGCAATGAGCATGGCGACGTTCGTTGACAAATCGCCGAATTTTGGCTGCTTTGGCCTTTCAAATGTGATTTTTTCCGGTTTTTCCAGACCCAGGTCCGAAAAAGCCTGCTCAAACGCGGTCAACAGTATTTCTTTGGCCTGCATTGGGCTCCTCAACTCGGGAAACAAAATTTTGGAGATCAGAAAGCGAATTCAATTGCTCAACGCGCAGGTTGTCAGCCTCGCTGGCGAAGCCTTCCAGATCGGGGCGAACCATCTTGCCAAGAACAGGCCTGGGGCCAATGTCCAGCCACCAGCGAGCGCCTGAAAGGTAAAGATTGCGAATCAGCTCAATCCAGCGCACAGGCGAAACCATTTGCGGCAAAAGGCCCAGTTTCGCTGCTTTTGCGTTAGCCGCCGGCATTGCGTTGACATTGCAATAAACCGGAAATTCGGGGTCGCGCCACTCGGTCTTTTCCAGCGCGAGAGCAAATTCCGCATTGGCCTCATTCATCATCGGGCTGTGGAAAGCTCCGCTGACAGCAAGGGGAATACTTCTGCCCCTGAGAGTTTTTGCTTTTTTGCATGCCAGATCCACGGCATTTCTGGCGCCGCTGATGACAAGCTGTGAAGGGGTATTGAAATTGGCGGCAATGAGAAGCTCGCCGCTTTCGGCTGCGGCCTCCTTTACAAGAGCCTCAACCTGGCTGGCGTCAAGCTTCAGGATTGCGGCCATCGCCCCCTTGCCTTGAGGGTCAGCTTCGGCCATCAGCCGGCCGCGCAAGGCGGTAAGCTCTATCGCGCGCTCGGGGGTGATGGCTTTGGCGGCCGCGAACGCGCTGAATTCGCCAAGGCTGTGGCCAGCCGCGGCAATTGGCCTGATGCCAGTCTTTTTTCTGAATTCGTTCCAGAGGGTGTAATTGAAAACGGTCAGGGCTGGCTGCAGGGCGCCTGTTGCGCTCATCTCGCTTTCTTCCCCTTCCCAATAGATAGCGCGCAGCGGCAGGCCGCTTGCCTTTTCGGCTTTCTGCCAGAGGGCCATCGCCTCCGGATTGTTTTCGGCGATCTTTTTGCCCATGCCCGGGCGCTGCGAGCCTTGTCCTGCGAAGAGCAGCGCCGGTTTTGCCAGAATTTCCTGCGTCTGACCTGAACTGGCTGCTGCGTTTTCGGCTTGCGTTGCCATTTACCCTCCCGAGCATTTGCATACAAATTGACAGTTTACTTTTCTGCTCCCAAATTTGCAAGTAACGTTTCTGCCTGAAGTCAATAAGCCATTGGCGAAATTCTGGCTCAAACCCTGTTTCGATCCAGGGCATATCGGGCCTTTTTTGTCCTATTCTGTTCTTCACGCCAGCCAGACAGTCCGCATTCGGCATTGCGTTTCGCTGCGGTCTTTCTGATCCTGCGAAGAGCAGAATTTGACAAGCGGCTCATAATCGCCTGCGTCGGCCCTTATCAAGGCATCCAGATACCTTTCGCGCGCTTCCCGCGTCTGCTGGATTGCTGAAAGAGACAACCCGCTCCATCCCAAAGGATTGCAGCCCAGCCGTTCTCCAGCCAGGGATGCGAAGATCCTGGTTATGCGTCCGTTGCCGTTAACGAATTGATGTATTCCGCATCGTCAAGTTCCTTTCGGGTGGAAACCCTGATCTTTATTCCTTGCAGCTCATCAATATCCAATGGCGTAGATCCGTCAGTCAAGCCTTTGCTCTCGAGATCTTCTGATAGATCATTATTTTTCTGCATATGACGTAAGAAAACCGGAGGGACACTGATTTTCAAGGCATGATGCGTTTTCGGCCATCGCAAGAATCTTGTCCGTCTGCTTGGCCGCCTGCTCGAATTCCTCCCTATCCGTTTCTCCTGCCGGAATGAAGCGTCTTGGATCGGAGCCACCAAGCCTCATGTAATATTCAAGCTCCTCTACTGGGCAACCATAAAAATCTGCGGCATCCTGCAATATCATTTCAAGCATCCTTTTTTTCGTCATTCTTGCGCGCTCGCCAAAGCATTTCAATGGATTCCGCCACTATCGCGCTTCGGGTTGTCCCGGAATCGTCAGCCATTTCGTCGGCTTTTGACCAGAAATCGGCTTTCATGGAAAGCATTTTCCTGACGGCTTTGTTGGATTCCGATTTTCTTGAAGTTCTTTTTTCAGGCATTCGATTGGCTCCAGAATTTGATAAACTAAGTATATACGATAATATTTATATTTGTCAATACTTTAGTTTGGATGAATAACATTTTGGCCGCGGGCGCGGCCTTATTGCGTAGCTGGCCAATCAGGAAGACAGCCTGGCATGGGAAATGAAAAACGCGCGCATAAATCATTTGACAGGCGCGGCTGGCTGGTCTATGTAGTTCCAGTTGGGTCGTTAACTCAGGCGGTAGAGTATCTGCCTTTTAAGCAGAGAGTCGCAGGTTCGAGCCCCGCACGACCCACCACATGAAAGCAAAAGGATAGCGCCAGGAATGGCCTATCCTTTTTTTATTCTCTCTTTTTTCTCTCTTTTCCGCGCGCAAGCCTCAGAAAAAAGCTTTCGAAATACCTCCAGGAGAGGCTGGCCAGAGCGATTGTCAGACCCAGCGTTATTGCCAGTTTTGCGATGTTGGGCAGGCCGGTATTTTTAAGCAGCAGCAGGACGGGCAGATGGAAGAGATAAATGCCATAGGAGATTACGCCAAGATAAAGCAAGGGCGCGAGCAGCTTGCGCGTGGTTTCGGACAGCCGGAAGGAGCAGATGAAGAGCACGAGCAGGCTGAAGAGAATCGCGAGCGAGGAGCGGAAGAAGATCACCATGCCTGGCAAATGCCAGTATGGATCATAGTTGCTGACATAAATATGGAAAACTGGCGCGGCGCCGAGCACAAGCGCGCAAAACAGGCCAAATTTGTACAGGACGCTTTCCTGCAGCGCGCCAAAGCAGGAGGAGCGGGCAAAAAAGGCGAGCAGCATGCCGCAAGCAAAGAAATCGATCATGCCCGGGAGCTGGGTTGCAGCCATGAACAGGCCATCCGGGAAAGCTGGCGCGCCTGGATCTGCGACCGAGAATGAGATCAGCCGCCAGACAAGGGCGCAAAGAAAGGCGCATCCTGCGAACCTGGGCAGATTTTGCGAGTTGACAAAGGGAATGACCAGAATCAGCGCGATATAAAACTGCATTTCAACGCCGAGAGTCCAGTTGGAGGCATTGATGCTGCGATGGAAAGTCGGGAACAGGTTGTGGATGAAAAAGAGATGGGAGAGCAGATCTGCGCCAAAATCCGGCTTTGCTGTTATTTCAGCAAACAGGAACAGGCAGATGAACAGCGTAAGGTAGTGGAGAGGCGCGATTCTGGCAACGCGCCNCTTCATGAATTCGAAGAAGATTTTTCTGTGGTCGTCGCCATGCTGGTCGCGCANGGCCAGCGCTGAAAGGGTGATGACAAAGCCGGAGATGACATAGAAAATATCCACGCCCATCCAGCCCCATTTGAACCAGACGAGNCCNCCAGCTTCAGGGAAATCCCGCCAGTCGTTGAATTCTATCACATGATAGACAAGGACAGAGATTGCNGCAAAGCCGCGCAGGAGATCGATTGTTTCAAAATGCGGACTTGNGGGNTGGCTCAAGCCTCAACGCCCCACCAGGCGCGCGCCGCCCANCCGATCAGGAAAGCGATGAAGGCNATGCAAAAGCTGATTGAAAGCATTCGGCAAAAATATTTGCGGAAGTTCGTGCCTTTCAGCCTGGCGACTGACCATGTGAATGCGAGGATGATTATGCCAGCCAGCAGCAGGCAGAGAGCCAGCGCAACGAAAGGCTGGGAGAAAAAGAAATAGGGCATGATTAAAAGCGCGACAGTGATCAGATAGGCCGANCCTGTCGCNAGGGCCGCAGTCCAGGGATCCTTGCAGCCGGCGGCTGTTTCCTGGGACATGAATTCCGAAGCCGCCATNGAGAGCGTGGCCGCGACGCCGGTAGTGAAGCCNGCGAGCGCGATANTGCGTGTTTCGCCAAGCGCTACTGTGAAGCCGGCCAGCGCGCCTGTAAATTCAACCAGCGCNTCGTCCATGCCAAGCACAATNGNGTCCAGATAGCGAAANCTGTCTGGCGGACAGGTTTTCTCAGGCATTTTGCGCTTCCNTTTTTCTTACGCGGCTGCGGTCAATCAGCATGCAGAGGCCGCATAGCGCGGCCGTAAGCGCGGAAGTCAGGAAAACGCCGCGGTAGTCAAAACCCCATGCAATCACGGCGCCGCCAAGCAGGGGAGCGAGCATGCCCGAGGCGTCAAAAGTCGCCATCATCACATTGGAATTGATTGAGCGGGTATCGGGCGTGGAGCGGTCGTAAACTGCGGCTGCAAGCAGGGGGTAGAGCAGGCCGAGGCTCAGGCCGTAAACGCAGGAAAACGGNATGAAAGCCCAGCCNGGACCCCAGGCAAATCCTGTCATGCAAAGGGCGAGCACAGCGGCGCAGANAATGCTCACGCGGTAGCGCGGCAANGTATCCATNAGATGGCTGCCAAAAACCCGAACCAGAATGATGGTGATGCTGTAGGTTGTGAAGAATGAGGCCGGAAAATTGCCAGTTAGAGAGCAGAGGCCTTTCATGAAAAAGATGGCCATCACGGTCGTCATGCTGAANGAGAGGCANGCGCAATAGACGAAGGAGAGTCCGGAATGGAGCACTGCGTGCTTCAGCTCCTGCGGAGTTATTGCCGGATTGCCCTGGNCNNCGGCCTCGGGTTTTTTGAGTCTTTTGGCCATCAGCANGACCATTATGAAAGAGGGAATGCCAAGGCAGGCCATTGCNGCGAANAGCCNNGCTTCCCCNCCGAGCATGGGCAGGAGCTCTNCTGAAAGGGCCGGAATTATGGAATAGGGGAGCAGCATTGTCAGCGAGAACAGGGCAAAGCCGCGGGCGCTCTGGCCAGGGGGGATGCATTCCACCAGCACGCCGACTGTGCAGGCGGAATAGACAGCGAGGGCTGCGCCCTGGACAAGCCGCAGACCGAGAATCATGGGAACGGCGTTGGCTGCGGAAACGAATGGGTAAACAACCATGACCAGGGTTGCGATGGCCAGGGAAATGAGCATTGCCCAGAGTTTTCCGTGTTTGAGCATGACAATGCTGGCTATGGGCCTGAAAAGCAGAATCATGGCAAAGAGCGCGGACAGCAGGATGCCGCGCCAGTGCGGCGAGATGCCAAGTCCTTCCATCCATTGCTCAAAGCAATAATAGACGGCAATGTAGCTGTTTGAGCACATGGCCATCAGGAACAGGAGAATGAAGTCGCGACTCAGGAGCTTGCGCGGCTGGTGATCGGGCTTGTCCCAGCGTCTGGGAGTGGGCGGCGCGGCCAGGCGCCTGCGGGCGAAAAGCGACAGGAGAGCGTTGACCATGGTTTTGATATTTCTAGCGCCAGGCGCGGGCCAGGCGGGCTATGCCCTTGTAGCCGATATCGCGGCGGAAGCGGCTTTTGGGCATTTTTATTTTTTTCAGGCCCTTGTAGGCGAGATCCTGGGCCTGGGGCAAATTTTTTGCAAGCGCAGTAACGCAGAGCACGCGTCCGCCGCTTGAGCGCAGGGTCTGACCGTCTGTTCCGGCGCCGGCAATGAATACCGTGGCGCTGCCGCCGCTTTCAGCATCAGCGATTCCGGTAATGGGCTGCCCCTTTTCATAATCGTCGGGATAGCCGTCTGCAGCCAGTACTACGCCAAGGGCCGTATCCGGCTTCAGAAGAATTCTCTCCTGGCTCAATTCGCCTGCGCAGGCGGAATTCAATGTGCCGGCAAGATCGCTTTCAAGGCGCAGCATTATTGGCTGGCATTCGGGATCGCCAAAGCGGACGTTGTATTCAAGCACTTTGGGGCCTTGTCTGGTCAGCATAAGGCCGGCATAGAGGATGCCGCGGAAGGGATGCCCCCTTTCGGAGAGTTTGCGCAAGACAGGCCGGATGACAAGATCTGTCATTTGCTCAAGCTGGTCGTCCGGAAGCATGGGCGGCGGGCTGTAGGCTCCCATGCCGCCTGTATTGGGCCCCAGATCATGGTCAAACGCGGCCTTGTGATCCTGCGCGGCAGCCAGCGGCAGGGCTGTTTCGCCATCGCAAACGCACAGCAGCGAGGCCTCTTCGCCTTCCAGCTTTTCCTCAATAAGGATTTTGGCTCCGGCAGCGCCAAATTTTTTTTCCTGCAGCATTTCATTGACAGCCGCGATGGCTGCGGCGACGTTTTCGGCGACGATTACGCCCTTGCCCTGGGCAAGGCCATCGGCCTTGATGACGAGGCCGCGGGGATGGCTGTTAATATAGTCTCTTGCAGACGCCGCATCCGTGAAGGCGCTGCATTCCGGCCCGGGAACGCCTGCCTCTGCCATGAGTTCGCGGGCGAAGCTTTTGCTGCCTTCCAGCTGCGCGCAATATTTGTCCGGTCCGAAGCAGGCAATGCCAGCTTCCTGCATTGCATCGGAGATTCCCAGAGTGAGCGGCAATTCCGGACCCGGCACAACGAGGTCAACGCCGTTTTCCCTGGCAAACGCGACCAGGCCTTCAATATCATCAGCTGCCAGGGCTACGTTCTCGCCTGTTTTGGCAGTGCCGGCGTTGCCAGGCGCGATCCAGATCTTGTCCACTGACGGACTTTGCGCCAGCTTCCA
>JAAUYW010000026.1 GCA_014804915.1 Desulfovibrio sp.
CTCAAATACAAACGGATATTGCTGAAATTAAGCGGCGAGGCGCTGGCGGGAAAGCACAAAACCGGCGTTGATCCGTTCACTGTCGAAAAAATCTGCGCAGAAATCGGATCCGTGCTCGCCCTTGGCATCCAGATGGCGCTTGTAATTGGCGGAGGCAATATCTTCCGCGGCCTTTCCGTATCAGCCAGCGGCATGGATCGCGCATCCGCTGACTATATGGGCATGCTGGCCACAGTGATGAACGCCCTCGCTGTCCAGGACATGCTTGAAAAGCAGGGCTATCCAACCCGCGTCATGTCCGCCATCGCCATGAAGGAAGTCTGCGAGCCGTTTATCCGCAGACGCGCCCTGCGCCATCTTGAAAAAGGCAGGGTAGTCATTTGCGCCGGAGGCACNGGCAANCCCTANTTCACNACGGACACCNCGGCNGCCCTGCGNGGCATGGANCTNAAATGCNATGCTNATNATCAAGGCCACAAAGGTTGACGGCATTTACGACAAGGATCCGGAACTTCACAAGGATGCAGTCAAATACGACGAAATCAGCTATGACGACACGTTGCGCCTGCGCCTGGGCGTAATGGACGCGACCGCGTTCGCGCTCATGCGCGACAGCAATCTGCCAATCATTGTCTGCAGGATGCTGGGCGGTGACATGGCGCGCGCCGCAGTAGGCGAAAAAGTCGGCACAACGGTTCACTAAACCTGGATGGACGCCAAAATGGATACAGATTCAGTTTTGCTAGATGCTGAAGAGAGAATGGAGAAAGCCNTGACCGCGCTTGATCGCGATTTTTCAAAATTGCGCACTGGCCGGGCGACCACAACCCTGGTGGATGGCATTAAGGCCGATTATTATGGCACGCCGACCCCAATCAGCCAGATGGCTTCAGTGGCAGTGCCTGACAGCCGCACGATCACCATCCAGCCCTGGGACAAGGGCGGCATGGCGGCTGTGGAAAAGGCGATTCTTAAATCCGACCTGGGCCTCACCCCTGTCAACGATGGCAAAGTCATCCGCATCAATATCCCGCCCCTGACCGAGGAAAGACGCCGCGATCTTGTCAAGGTGGCCCGNAAATACGGGGAAGAAGCCAAGGTTGCAGTCCGCAATGTGCGNCGCGACGCTAATGACAGCCTGAAAAAGGCGGAAAAAGACAAGGAAATCACGGAAGACGCCCTCAAGCGCGCCACAGATGAAGTGCAAAAGCTGACTGACAGATACGTGGGCGAGGTGGATGGCCGCTGCCAGGCAAAAGAAAAAGAAATAATGGAAATCTAGCTGACCTGATGCCAGAGCCTGCCAACCGAAAGGCGCGCGCCAGGCCTGGTTATAAGCCGTTAACCTGAATATGGGCGCCAATGGATTGCCGCGCCATATTGCCATTATCATGGATGGCAACGGGCGCTGGGCTGAGCGGCATGGCTTGCCGAGGGCGGAGGGACACCGCGCTGGCGCTGCCGCAGTCGAGGCCACAGTCACGGAATGCCGCAGACTGGGCATNGGCTATCTGACCCTTTATGCCTTTTCAAGCGAAAACTGGAATCGGCCCCCTTCCGAAATCGCGGCTCTTTTCAGCCTGATGCTGGAATTCCTGACTATCGAGACTCCGCGCCTGGAAAAACAGGGCATCGCCCTCAATGTCCTGGGAGATCTGGAAAGACTGCCTGCAGCGCAAAAAGCGGCGTTGCGCCATAGCATGAAACGCACTGCAAGCGGCAGCGCAATGCGCCTCAATCTGGCAATCAGCTACGGCGGCCGCCAGGAAATTCTGCAGGCCGTCAAAAAAATNGCCGCAAACCCGCCTGAAGAAATAACAGAAGCCAGCNTTGCTGAACATCTCTATACTGCCGGCCAGCCAGACCCTGATCTGCTTATTCGCACCAGCGGTGAATTGCGCCTGAGCAATTTTCTGCTCTACCAGTGCGCATACAGCGAACTATACTTCACGCCAGTTCTCTGGCCCGATTTCAACGCGGACGAGCTGCACAAGGCTCTTGAGGCNTATTCACTCAGACAAAGGCGCTTTGGCGGCAGAGAATCCACAAGGGATTGACATGACCATAGATCACAAGACAGATATCCGCAGATCAATAACCGGCGCGATGATTATCGCATTGCTCATCGCCGCGCTCTGGCTGCGCGGCTGGGTGCTTCTCGCCCTCATCCTCGTCGCCGCAGCCCTCGGCCTCTGGGAATTTTATTCCCTGTTCTGGGGGCCAGGCAAACGCATTTCCACACGAATTTGCGCAATAGTTCTCGGCTGGCTGATGCTCATACTCACCTGGCTCAACAGGCCCCAGGATGCCCTGGTCTGCCTGGGAGCTGGCTTTGTGCTCGCCGCGCTCAGCTTCCTCTTCCGCTGGGATGTGGTCGAAGAGGAAAACGCCTTCAANGCGAGCGGAATATTCATGACAGGCCTTGCCTACATCCCGCTCCTGCTTCTGCCTGCCACATACCTTTCTACTGTCAAGCTGGCCTTTGTGCTGGCCGCTGTGGCGATTTCGGANACTAGCGCGTACTTTGTGGGCACGCGCTTTGGCCATCACAAGCTCTGGCCAAGGGTATCTCCAAACAAAAGCTCGGAAGGCGCNATTGGCTCGCTTGTCGGCTGCGTGCTCTTTTGCGCCATTTATGGCGAAATCTATGGNTCCGCNAGCTGGTTTGCATTCGCAATCCTGGGCATTGCCGTCAATGCCTTTGCCCAGCTTGGGGATCTGTTTGAATCAGCTCTGAAACGCTCTGTTCATGTCAAGGATTCCGGCAATCTGCTCCCCGGGCACGGCGGCATCCTGGATCGGGCNGACAGCTTCCTGTTCGCAATGCCAATGGTGGCTGTTGTTGACCANTGGTATTCATTTTTCTAGAAGCGCATGACAATCCACATGCNTTCGGGGCCTGACCNCTCCATTTTCNNACACGGTTCGCTCCGCNCCCGTTTTATGGCGCTCAGATGACCATGCTCTGGCCAGGGCTGGGNGGCCCGGCGATAGATTATATTTCAGGNNCGCCCAGCTGCGAATTTGCTGAAAAATTTCCGCGTAGCATNGCCATTCTGGGTTCAACTGGCTCAATTGGCCGCAACNGCCTTTCCGTAATNGAGCAGGCAAAAGGCAAGCTGAAAGTGGCCGCGCTTGGCGCAGGCCGCAATATCCAGCTGCTGGCAAGCCAGGCTGCNAGNCATCGNCCNCCCTTGCTGGCAGTCNCCAGCAAAGNCCTGGCCTCCGCGCTTGGCGNCCTGCTGCCAGCTGATTATAATCCGCAAATCCTTGTTGGCCAGCCTGGCTATGCTCAACTGGCCAGCCTCAATACGGCTGATTGCGTATTGGCAGCGCAGGCCGGCTGCGCCGGTCTGGCGGCGACGCTGGCTGCCGCCCTGGCCGGCAAGGTAATCGCGCTTGCCAACAAGGAATCCCTGGTGGTAGCAGGCGGCTTGCTGCGCAAAATCTGCAAACAAAGCGGCGCTAGCATCCTGCCGGTAGATTCCGAGCACCAGGCCCTGTTTCAGTGCATTGCCGGGCGCGGCCAGGAGGTGACGCAGCTCATCCTCACTGCGTCTGGAGGCCCCTTTCTGGACTGGCCAGCGGAAAAAATCGCCGCCAGCAGCCCGGAGCAGGCGCTAAAGCATCCTACCTGGCAAATGGGCGCCAAAATCACAATTGATTCGGCTTCCCTGATGAACAAGGGGCTGGAATTTATCGAGGCGATCCAGCTCTACGGAATCTCCCCGCAAAACATCCAAATCCTCATTCATCCGCAATCCATCGTCCATTCGCTTGCGCGCCTGCGGGATAATTCCCTGCTCGCGCAGCTTGCTGTGCCTGATATGCGGCTTGCGATAGCAGCCTGCCTGCTCTGGCCGCAGACAAGCCAGAGTTTTATCGCCCCCCTCGATCTCGCTGAAGCGGCGCCGCTGCAATTCCTCAAGCCGGATCTTGGCCGCTTTGCCTGCCTTGCCCTGGCGCTTGCAGCAGGGCATAGCAAGCCTGCAAAAGAATGGGCGGACTGCGGCCTGAATCCGGCCTGCATCGCTTTAAATGCCGCAAACGAGGCAGCCGTGGCTGCCTTTCTGGAAAACAGGTTTCCTTTTGGCGATATACCCCGTCGGATTGAAGCCGGCATTGAGGCCATTCAGGCAATTCCCGCGCCTGCCCTGCCCGCACTGGACAGTCAGCCGCACTGGCAAAAAGCGCTGGAAATTGCCGCCATCCTGAATAAACTGATTCGAAAGGTGGAAAACCGCGCCCTGGAAACTGGCAGCGACAGGCGTACTTGAGCCTGGCTTCCGCAAGACGCGGAGGTGGGAAAACGTTTTGGAACCCTGTTTTGGAAATACGGCACAAGACCAAAATCCTGGCTGGTATCTGGCATGACGAACACGCCCCTGTTCTTTTTACATTTTCCCCGCACTGCCGGGACGACCGTCGATGACATATTTTTTAACAATATCCCAGAGAATCAGATTCTGAAAATATATTCCCGAGATGAATTCAACCGGAACAGATTTATTGACGAAACTGAATTTTACAATTTACAATATATTACAGGACATCTCTTGCTTAGCAGCCTAAATCCAACACAAATATACGGCAGAAATGTGAGAGCTTTTACATTTTTGCGAAATCCAGTGAAAAGACTATATTCAGAGTATATTTTCCTGAAAACGTGGAAAGAACAGCATCTCTATGAATATCTCAATACTCATAGTGTATCTTTCACTCAATACATAACAAGCACTGAAAAAATTCTAAAATATCGTGGCAAAAATTTCATGACTCGGTGTCTCTCAGGGGATTCTCTGGAAAACGGAAATATTAAAGAATCTCTTGAAAAGGCAAAATCTAATTTAAAAAATTCATTTATATTTTTTGGCATTCAGGAAAGATTTATGGAAAGCATTTTTGCTCTCTCTAAAAAGATTGGCCTAAAAAATATAATTCATCAAAAGAGAAATGCGCTCAATTATTCATCAATTCCAGAAAAAATCTCTCCAGAAGAGGAAGAGATAGCAAGAGAATATAATAGCGCAGATATTGAGTTATACAATTTTGCAAGAGATATTTTTGAAAAGCGAATCAAGGCTGAAGGTGCTGCTTTTCAGGCTGGACTTAAAAACTATCTCCTGATTAATTCAAAATTCCAGAATATCTCCAATCTGTTGTATAAAAAAGCCCATTCTGCCCAGAATAATTCACAATCAATAAATTTGCCAAAAAATACAAACTGGTGAGGACAAAAGAATTTTCAGGTTCCAATTTGTGCCTTATGCTTCACACCCTTTTCCCGATAAATTCAAGCAGCTTTTTCAGCGATTTCTCCCGCGATTCCAGATGTGTCCGGATTATAAGATCCGGATTCTCGGGGATTTCATAGGCATCACCGATACCGGTATAATTCTTTAGCTGGCCATAATAGGCTTTCCTGTAATTTTTTTTGGGATCCCGCTGAATGCAAACCTCAACCGGACAATCGACAAAAACAGTATAGAGATTTTCAGCTCCGATAAGCTCTTTCAAATTATCCCTCAATTTCTGATATGGCGCTATCACAGCCAAAATCACTGTAATGCCCTGCGCCAAAAGCAATTTGGCGATCTCGCCGCAGCGGCGGATATTTTCCGCGCGATCCTCCGGGGAAAAGCCAAGCTCCCTGCATACTCCCTTTCTCATTTCATCGCCATCGAGGAGCGCGCAAGGGTTGTGTTCGCTGATCGCATCGCGCAGCGCGCTTGCCAAAGTAGTCTTGCCTGCGCCTGAAAGGCCTGTCAGTAAAATTGCTTTTGCCATGCTGCCATTCCTTTGGGCTGTTTTGCCAAAATAAAAAATCGCGCCCCGTCGGAGCGCGATTCTGATAGTTGTTATCTTGCTCTAGGAGCGCGATTTCTGGATTTCTTCAGCCAGCGCCTGCGGCACGCGCTCATAATGGTCAAACTGCATTGTGAATGTCGCGCGACCCTGCGTTCTGGAACGCAGATCAGTGGCATAACCAAACATGGAAGACAACGGCACCTGCGAGCGCACGCTTTGAGCGCCTCCAGGCCTGGTTTCCATTGCCTGCACCTTGCCGCGCCTGCCATTGAGGTCGCCCATCACATCGCCCAGATATTCCTCTGGCGTAACCACTTCCACATCCATGATTGGCTCCAGCAAAATCGGCGCGGCCTTCTGCATGGCATCCTTGATTGCCATTGAGCCTGCGACATAAAAAGCCTGCTCCGAAGAGTCAACCTCATGGAAAGAGCCAAAAACAAGATTCACCTTGACATCGACTGCCGGAAAACCCGCAAGCACGCCGGACTTCAAGGCATCCTGAATGCCCTTGTCGATGGCTGGAATATATTCCTTGGGAATCACGCCGCCCGTGATTGAATTGACAAATTCATAGCCATTGCCTGGATTGGGCTCCACTTCAATCACAACATGACCGTACTGGCCGCGGCCGCCGGACTGCTTGGCATGCTTGACATCAGCCTTGGCCGGCTTTGAAATCGTTTCGCGATACGCCACCTGCGGCTTGCCAACATTCGCATTCACATTGAATTCGCGCGTCAGCCTGTCCACTATGATTTCCAGATGCAACTCGCCCATGCCGGCAATCAGCGTCTGGTTTGTTTCTTCATCGCCTTTCACGCGGAACGAGGGATCTTCCTTTGCCAGCTTGTTCAATGCTGCGGACAGGGCATCGCGGTCAGCCTTGGTTTTTGGCTCGATCGCCACCTCGATCACAGGCTCCGGAATATTCAGCGACTCCAGAATTACCGGCCGCTTTTCATCACAGATGGTATCGCCGGTAGAAGCATTCTTGAGACCGACAAGCGCGACAATATCGCCTGCGCCCGCCCATTTGATATCTTCGCGCTTGTTGGCATGCATTTTCAGAATGCGGCCAATGCGCTCCTTTTTGCCAGTATTGGCATTGAGCGCGCTCATTCCCGATTCAATTACGCCGGAATAAATCCTGAAGAAGGAAAGATGGCCAATGAAGGGATCTGAAAACAGCTTGAACACAAGACCGGCCAGCGGCTCCTTGTCATTGCATTCGCACACCACAAGCTCGTCTTCATGGCCTGGCACGTGCCCCACCATTGGCGGAATATCTACAGGCGAAGGCAGATAATCCACCACCGCATCCAGCAGCGGCTGCACGCCCATGTTGCGGAAGGCCGAGCCGCAGAGCACAGGCACAATCGCGCGATTGATCGTGGCCTTGCGCACGCAGTTTTTTATTTCCTCAACGCTGAGCTCTTCACCGCCGAGATATTTTTCAAGCAGCGCCTCATCCTCTTCAGCGACCTCCTCAAGCATTTCATTGCGCTTCTGGAGGTATAGCTCCTTCATCTCTTCAGGCACATCGGTTTCAGTGAACTCTGCGCCCTTGGTTGCGCGATCAAAATAAATGGCCTTGCCGCGCACAAGATCGATCACGCCTTCAAACTTGTCTTCCGCGCCAATGGGTATCTGCAAGGGCACAGGCTTGGCGCCAAGCCTGTCATGGATCATTTCAACGCAACGGAAGAAGTTCGCGCCAATGCGATCCATTTTATTCACAAAGCAGATGCGCGGCACATGGTAGCGATCCGCCTGCCGCCAGACAGTTTCGGACTGGGGCTCAACGCCAGCGACTGCGTCAAATACGCAAACCGCGCCATCCAGAACACGTAGCGACCGCTCGACTTCAATGGTGAAATCCACATGCCCGGGCGTATCAATGATATTTATGCGGCAGCCTTTCCAGAAACAGGTCGTGGCAGCGGACGTAATTGTGATGCCCCGCTCCTGCTCCTGCTCCATCCAGTCCATCGTGGATTCGCCATCATGCGTTTCGCCGATTTTATGGGAGACGCCCGTATAATAAAGGATACGTTCTGTCGTGGTGGTCTTGCCAGCGTCAATATGGGCCATGATGCCTATATTGCGCTGCATATCAATAGGTACAGTACGCGACACTTTAGCCTCCTGGCGTCAGCTACCAGCGGTAATGGGCAAAAGCCTTGTTTGCTTCAGCCATGCGGTGCGTGTCTTCGCGCTTTTTGACAGCGCCGCCGCGGCTGTTGTACGCATCCAGCAGTTCATTGGAGAGCTTGGCCGTCATGCCTTTCTCGCCGCGGGCGCGCGCATAGTTGATCAGCCAGCGGATGGAAAGGGAAACCTGGCGTTCTGGCCTGACTTCCATTGGCACCTGGTAAGTCGCGCCGCCAACCCTGCGCGCCTTCACTTCCATGTGCGGCTTGACATTATCCAGGGCCTTCTCGAAAGCGCGCATTGGCTCTTCGCCGGTTTTTTCCGCAAGGGAATTTAGCGCATCATAAAATATTTTCTCGGCTGCGCCTTTTTTGCCGTCATACATCAGGCGATTGACAAATTTGGTAACCAGCCTACTCGAGTAGATTGGATCAGGCAAAACTCCCCTTTTGGGAACTGGGCCTTTGCGGGGCATGGGGTTTCTCCTTGTGAATTAATTCTGAACGCGACCAACCCCGCGGCTTGCGCCGCATGGCCTGCGTTCGCGAAGGTTCGTTACTTGGGCCGTTTGGTGCCGTATTTGGAACGGCTCTTGCGGCGGTCTGCCACGCCCGAGGCATCAAGCGTGCCGCGGATAATATGATAGCGCACGCCAGGCAGGTCCTTTACGCGTCCGCCGCGAATCAGCACTACCGAGTGTTCCTGGAGATTATGCCCCTCGCCAGGAATGTAGGCCGTAACTTCAATGCCATTCGTAAGGCGCACGCGCGCTACCTTGCGCAAGGCCGAGTTTGGCTTTTTTGGCGTTGTGGTGTAAACACGGGTGCAGACGCCACGCTTTTGCGGGCAACCCTGCAATGCCGGGGTTTTCTTGCGTTTTACCACCGGCTGGCGCTCATGATGGATGAGCTGGTTAATTGTAGGCATTTGGCCCTCCATAAAAAGTATGCGCAATGCAAAAGCGGTTTATTAATACTTTTCAACTCTTGTGTCAAATTATAGCTTTGAAGCCGCGCTTCGTAAGGGGCAAGTTTTGCAGAATTCGGAAAAGCCAATAGGCATCTTTGATTCTGGCGTAGGCGGGCTGACAGTTTTCAAGGCGATCAGCGAACTGCTTCCCAATGAGAACCTGCTCTACCTGGGCGACACAGCCCGCGTGCCTTACGGCACCCGCAGCCGTGAAACAATCCGCAAATATACGGAAATGGCCGCTGCGCGACTGACAGATTACAATATCAAAATGCTTGTAATCGCATGCAATACCGCCACATCCGCCTCCCTGCCGGGCCTTGAGAGTCGTTTTCCGGACCTGCTTGTGGCAGGCGTAATCGAGCCGGGCGCGGCTGCAGCCTGCGCCGCCACTTCAAGAGGCCATATTGGCGTGATCGCCACGGAAGCCACCATTCGCGGCCAGGCGTATCAAAAGGCCATTGGCCGCATCCTCCCGAAGGCAACGGTAGTCGCAAAAGCCTGCACCCTGCTTGTGCCGCTTGCTGAAGAAGGCTGGATTGACGGGCCAATTGCCGAAAACGTGGCCCAGAAATATCTGTCGGAAATTTTCACGGGCGCGGACGATCCGGACACCCTGCTCCTTGGCTGCACCCATTTCCCCCTTTTTCGGAACATCCTCCAGAAGCTGACAGGTCCGGCCGTGCGCATTGTTGATTCCGCTCTCGCCACTGCCTCCCTGGTGCGCGAAATGCTCGCGCAAGCATGCCTGCTCAACCAGTCCGCAGCACCGGGCAGCCGCCAGTTTTTCACTACAGACAACCGCGAGCGCTTCATGGCTACCGGAGGCCATTTTCTGGGCGAGCTGATGCCAGATGCAGGGGTGCGCCTTATCAATCTGCAATAAACGCTCAGCGGCCTGTATATTTTTGAAAATATTGGAAACAGGTCTGGATTCCGGTTGACAGGCCCAATGGCATTTCATAAAAGTGCATTTAATCCACATGCCTGACTTTCCTGCACACGCTGGCAGTTACATTTTACGCGTATCTCGAAGGTCTGTCGGAAACTGGAATCCGGCTTTTAGCAATTCGGATTCCAGCTGGGCTGGCGTCAATCTGAAAACAAACCTGGTCGGGAGATGACAATGACTAAAGCTGAAATGGTTGACAAAATTTACACCAAAGCGGGGCTACCGTCCAAGGCTAAAGCGGAAGAGGCACTTGACGCCGTGATTTCCTGCCTGAGAGAAGCGCTGGTCGCAGGCGATTCAATTACATTTACCGGCTTTGGCAGCTTTAAAATCAACACGCGGGCAGCGCGCAAGGGCCGCAATCCCAAGACTGGCGAAGAAATCGATATACCGGCTTCGCGGGTTTGCAAATTTACGCCTGGCAAGGCCCTGAAAGACGCCATCAATTAAACCAGACAGGGCCGGCAATTGCCGGCCCTGATCATTTTCTGGCCGCGCGCTCATAGCTGGCTGATCAGAAATCTGATAAAACTTTTCCCAGGGTATTTTGTGGAACTTGCCCGCATGAGGCTTGATCCAGATCCAGAAAACCTTACCTTGTCTCCAACCCACGATTTCTTGAGTATAAAAACGATATCGGAGGAAACATGAAAAAAACTGTGATGTTAGCTGCGGCCTTCTTCTTTGCTGCGTCTCCCTGCCTTGCCGATACGGTAAAAGTACCGGTAAATAAAGTAAGCCCCGATGGCATCGGCGAGGAAATCGGCTCCGTAACCTTCGTGGATGTGCCTGATGGTATGGATATCCTTGTGGATATAGCCGCCCTCCCTCCCGGAGAGCACGGTATGCACATCCACGTCAATCCCAGCTGTGAACCGGCAATGCAGGATGGCAAATCCGTCGCCGCTTTGGCCGCAGGCGGACATTGGGATCCTGACGAAACCAAAGCCCACAAGGGTCCTGGTCATGAGGGCCACAAGGGCGATCTCCCATTCATTACCGCTAATGCCAATGGCGCCGCCCAACAGCAACTCTCAGTCAAGGGCATAGCTACCAAGGATATCAAGGGCCGCTCCATCATGATTCACACTGGGGGTGACAACTACTCTGACAATCCGGCACCCCTTGGAGGGGGTGGGGCTCGCATTGCCTGCGGTGTCATCAAGTGAAACTCCTTCCCTATAGAATAGAGAAGGGAGATTCACGGGCCTCCAGCTCCATGTAAAAGATAACCCCAACCCATCGCAGGATGGGTTGGGGCGAAAGATGTAGCCCTCTAACGGTAATTTCGCTGGGCGCGCTGATCTCAGTTCCTGTCGTTTTCATGCAGGAGCTGTTACATTGGCGATAAATACCTGGCCAGAGCCTTATACAATTCCTTTACATCTATGGGCTTGGCCAGATGACCATTCATGCCGGCGGCCATTGCCTGGGCGACGTCCTCCCGAAAAGCATTCGCAGTCATCGCCAATATCGGAATTGTCCGCGCCTGGGGATGGCTTGAAGCGCGAATCGCGCGCGTAGCCTCATACCCGCCCATCACGGGCATCTGCACATCCATGAGTACCAGATCATAGTAGCCTGGCGCGGAAGCGACCAGTTTCTCCACTGCTTCCCTGCCATTTTCGGCATGCTCAACCTCGATATTGACCATTTCCAGAAATTCCTGACCAATCTCGCGATTGAACTCGTTATCTTCCACAAGAAGCACCCGCTTGCCTGTAAAATCGTGGCGCGCCGCCGGCTCGGGCTCCTCTTTCTTCACCCCCTGGCGCGTGGCCCGGGCAAGCGCGTCATGGAGTGTGGAAGAAAAGAAAGGTTTGGCGATAAAGGCATCCACGCCAGCGTCTTTCGCTTCCGCCTCGATTGCCCCAAGATCATAGGCGCTGATGATGATAATCAGCATATCCGCGCCTACTACCTTGCGAATCTCGCGGGCCGTTTCCCCGCCGCCCATGCCTGGCATGCGCCAGTCAATCAGGCAGACATCAAAAGGCCTGCCCGCTTCAACCGCTTCCCTGACTTTTGCCACCCCTTCCTCGCCTGTCAGGGCCCATTCCGTCTTTAATCCCATTCTGTCAAGCAGCAGGGAGACATGCTCGCATGTGCCCCTGTCATCATCCACAACCAGTATCCGCAAAGGCGGCAAACCGCCATCGCGCTTCGCGTCTTCCTCCGAAAGCCCAAAAGGCAGTTCAAGAAAAAATGTTGTTCCCGCTCCTTCCCTGCTTTGCACATTGATTGTTCCGCCCATCATGCTCACAAGATTGGCTGTAATCGGCATGCCCAGACCAGTGCCTCCATATCTTGAGGCTGTGGCAGGCGTGGCCTGCTCAAAAGGCACATAGAGCCTGTCCAGAAATTCCTGACTCATGCCAATGCCAGTATCGCTGATGATTATCCTGAAACAAACGCTCCTGGCCTTTTTCTCAAGCTGAATGAGCTTGAGCGTGATATTTCCTCCCTCGGGCGTGAACTTGCAGGCATTTGAAAGGATATTCAAAAGCACCTGGTTGAGGCGCATGGCATCGCCAACCAGATTTTCCTCATCCACATTTTCGAGCAGGATCTCGAAATTCTGCTTCCTGGCATGAATCTGGGGCCGGACAATATTGCCGATGTTCTCGAGAAGCTGGTGCAGATTGAATTCTTCATTTGAAATGGAAAGCTTGCCGGATTCAATCTTGGACATATCCAGCACGTCATTGATCAGACCCAGCAAATGGCGCGAGGATTCTGAAATCTTGCCCAGACAGTCCTGCACCCGCGCCTGGTCGGCAATTTTGGAGAGCGCGATGGTCGTCATGCCAATTATCGCGTTCATTGGCGTGCGAATTTCATGCGACATATGCGATAAAAAGCTGCTTTTTGCCGCCGAAGCTGCATGCGCGTTTTCAAGGGCATCGCTCAGCGCTTCCTGATGCCTGATCATTTCCGTCTGATCGCCAATAACTACAATGAAACGCGTCTGCCTTGTGGAAGGCACACAAATGGAATAAACCCGAATTTTCAGGAATTTGCCCAGCCCTGGCGCGCTTATGTCCCTCTCTGCGGAACTGTCCAGCATCGGTCCGGACAGAATTCCGGCCAGCCAGTCCGCATCTTCCTTTTCCAGCAACGCTCCCAGTTTCTCCGGATGCCTGTAGAGCTCCTGGTGCGTCAAGTTCAGTATGCGACTGCTATTTTCCCCTGCGTACTCAATCTTGTCCCCGTTTTCGGCTATTATGAAAACTTCATCGATATTTCTGGCAAGCTGTCTGAACAGTTCCTCGCGGTATGCAAGGGCCCTCCCGGCCTGATCCATCCTGCGGTCATAAAAAATCACTATGCCGACTATAAGAGAGCCAAAAAACAGGGAGGAGAAAATGACGAGATTCATGGCTTGATGAACTTCCGCATGGAGCTCATGGGCGCGCTCGTTGATTGACAGGGATATGTCATTCAGCAGGCTGTCAATATCATACAGATCTGGCCTCAGGGTGTTGCGAAAGTATGCGACTGCAAGCTCGTAACTAAGATTGCCCTCCAGCTTGCCGGCGGCCTCGCGTTTTCTGGCTGCGAAATTCTCGAGAGCCTGCCT
>JAAUYW010000027.1 GCA_014804915.1 Desulfovibrio sp.
CGCCCACAAGAAAATCCACGGCTGCATCGGCTGCGACCGCTGCGGCATGAACGGTCCCTGCATTTTCGATGATGATTTCACTCCCTTGCGGGAGCCCCTCGTGGCGGCCGATCTGGTGCTGTTCGCGTCACCTGTTTACTATTTCGGCATATCTTCACAGATAAAGGCCGTCATAGACAGGTTTTACGCCATCGATGGGCGCATCATGGGAGGGAAGCAGGCATGCCTCATAGCGACATTCGGCCAATTGAACAGGAACATAGCCTCGGGCGTTGTGGAAACCTTCAAGAACATGATTTCATATCTGCATTGGGAAGACAGGGGCATCATGCTGGCGGGGGGCGTGAACTCGGAAAAGGCGGTTCTTGCCACCCCCTATCCAGGACAGATTTATGAATTCGCAAAGAGCCTGCGATAGGACAAGGAGTTGGTGCGTCAATGGATGATTCTACTTACATCATATACATTGCGGATGTTTTCTGCCCCTGGTGTTACGCTTTTGCTCCAGTCATGAAAAAACTGGCTGCCGAGAATTCCGACATGCGGGTGCGAGTTGTCGGGGGAAACCTCATATCCAGGCCGATCACCCTTGCGGAAGACGCGGCCCAGTCCCCCGGGCTGGTGGACTTATGGCATGAGGTGGAAAAGACATCGGGACGCTCTCTCGCCGGCGCCATAAACGCAGTCGAAACAGGTCGAAATGTGCGCCTTTATTCGCCAGGCGCGGATGAGATTCTCGCCGTATTGAAGAAGATGGCTCCTGGTCATGAGCTTGAGCAGCTTTTTGAACTGGAAGAGATATTTTACGGCCAGGGACGGGACATGTTCACAGAAGAGGCGCTTGCCGAAATCGCCACGCGCTGGAACCTTGATCCAAAGCATTTTGAGTCGGCGCTTGACCAGCCTGCCGCCCTGGCCGCCACCGAGAAAAATCTTGCGATGGCGGCTGAACTGATGGGAGAAATCGGTTCCTATCCAAGCGTGCTATTGGTACGCGGTGACAGGTATGACGCCGTGTCAAGGGGATACGTGCATTATGAGACAGTTGCGGCGCGCCTTGCGGACGCAATGCGCGATCTCGGCGTCCCGCTTGAGGAGTCCCGTTTTTGCTCCCTTCACAATGGCTGTTCATTGCACAGAAGATGAACCATTCCAGCAAAACAATTTATTAAAGGAGATCGCATATGCCGCTTAAAGTCATCATCAGCTACGATGGAACCAGCAAGGATCGTTTTGATAGGGAATATTACTGCAAAAACCATATACCGCATGTGCGCAGGGTATGGGAGCCGTTCGGCCTCCTTGACATCCTTCCCTTTTTCCCGGGCATTGAAAGCGATGAAAAGGGTACAATCTGCATCAGCCAGTGCGTTTTCAGGGACAAGGCCGCGATGGACGCGGCCTTTGCCGCACCCGCGACGAAGGAGCTGATGGACGACATACGCAATTTCACGGATCTGCCCATGGATGCGGGCATCCTGAACCCTATGGAAGGCTGATTTTGAAAGGCATGGGGGTTCCGGGGCATGCTGACGCGTTATCCATGGCGCCCCCACAGTNAGTCTCGCATTCAANNGCATATCCCATTCTGATATTNAAAANATGGAGGTACAATGAAATTCACNGAGCCGCCCATGCGNGCGCCACAGGAGATAAATTCNCTGATCTTGCAGGTNACCCAGGGNTGCACCTACGGCAAATGCAATTTTTGNTACACGTCCCGCGGNTANCCATTCCTTGCGGTCAAACCNGAGGACATGGAAAAGGCGGCCATTGCGCAGAAGCCCTTTTTCCCNGCCAATACTCCAATATACCTTACNGGNGCNAATCCTTTTGTGCTNCCGAACTGGAAACTGAAGCAATACATAGAGGTTTTGNGGCGCCATTATCCTGATTTTTACCGGATNAGCCNGCAAAGCAGAATCGATGACATCGCGAAAAAAAGTGATGAGGAACTGGCTGAGCTTGCCAGACTNGGCCTGAGCCATTTGTATATTGGAACTGAAAACGGCAATGACAGGGCGCTNGCCCTTATGAACAAGGGATACACAGCCAGTGATGCGGTAGAACAATTGAAAAGGCTTGATAAAGCAGGCTTCACTTACACCACTTTTTATATCCTGGGCATGGCTGGAAAAGGTAATGGNCAGGAAAGCGCCAGAGCAACAGCCGCCATGTTCAATCAGGTTCATCCCCAGATGATAACCTCAACGGCGATCACGCCTTTTGAAAAAGCGCCTATATCCGCCATGGTGCGCAGCGGCGAATTCAAGATGCCTTCAGAAAGGGAAATGATTGAGGAATTACGAACATTTATAGCGGAACTCAAGATAGATACCTTTTATGACGGGATACACTATCTAAATCCACTTAACTATCGCTTTAGAACAGGAGATGCGTTGCAAAAACGTAAAGTTCTCGAAGATATTGANAACATCCTGGNTACTTATTCNGATTCGGAACTCGAATTGATGGTGAACAGGAAAGATAAGGTCTCTTTGTNATNTTNCATGNNTTTGTTTTAAATTTTTTCGCANATTGGATACGNCCGCAGCTTTGTTCTCTTGCCAATTGCCGCGTGCGCGAAAGGCGCGGAAGGGGTAAGCCCCNTTTCGNAACCCACGNCGAGNGTTNCCNTTCGAACCCCANAGAAGGACATGGGTGTAAACGCCGAANTGTGCAAAGCGAAAAGTCAGAAAGGCAGAACCGACAGAAAGAAAAAGTAATCCGGCTGAAACCTGCGCCCCTGGCGGCCAGCCGTTATCAGGCAGGAGCCGGAACCCTTGCGCGTGGCAATCCGGATCGCGGACAACTTGATTGGCAAAACAAAAACCCCCGACCATCAAAACGACCGGGGAATGATTACGAACGGCATAAGCCGCGCGCCACCCTGAGGTTCTTACAAAGGGATCCGGTAGTTTTGATCCCTCTCAAGCGGCTTTTTAAACATTTCAACCCCAACCAAGTGGCTGAAAATTCCCGTCANTTATCCAATGATTCCCGGCAAGAATTTCGGCAAGCTCCCGGTCAAACTCCGCTCTGCTTATCGTTGTCCGATCAGTCCCGTGCCAAATCATGTCCAGATAATATAATTGAAGACAAGTAATTGTGGCAAGGCGTCTGGCGAATACGCTTTTGCCGCTGCCTGAACAGCCTATAACAAAAACGCGAAGCACTATAAATTTTCACCCTTTGTAATTTCTATTCACCATGGTTTCTGGTGGAAAACTTTCTGGACAATCCGCTTTTGCGTCATCCGTGCGCAATAAGCAAAAATATTCCTTTCGTTGCACATTTGTAACCAAAAAATTTTCTTAATATACTTTTTATTGCTCTTTATATAAGGTTTTGAAATAAATTAATATTTTTTACCAGAACGTGTTATGCTATATCTTAAAGGGCTATTGCATGACCAAGCCAGTAGATAATATCATGGTACCTTATGTTATGAATGAGCAAGAAGCCGCAATGTTTATCGGCGTTTTGCAAAAAACATTGCAAACCTAGCGTTCGGGCAGGATGGAACCGCCTTATATCCACATTGCGGGAAAATGCATCCGCTACCGCAAAACTGATTTGCAAGAATTTGTGGATAATCGACTGGTTCTCGCTTACTTGGGATGAGATCTATAGCCGCACATGTAGTTGGCTTGACCTTCTCCTTCCCCGCTCGCAAGCTCTGACAGGTTTTTGTTTTACCAATCAAGTTGTTCGCGAACAGGCGTTACCGAGCCGCAATCCAGCTTGCCACGCATAGAGCTTTCCTTATCTACCTCTCTCTCATTGGAGGCAGACCGCTGCCTTTTCTTCTCCACAGCTATTTTAGGCGGTTAATGGTTATTTTCAGCTTTTCCATCAGCCGTACTGGGTTTCCGGGTGGCGGAATGCAAACGCCAGCAAAGCTGAGGAGGGCATTCCGCCGTTTTGAGAGATNCATCCATATGGCGAAACATCGNTCTAAACATTCAAACGCCTTTCTGAAAGATCCGGTTAAACCACGGGGTACGTTTCGTGATTTGGCAGATACNTGTTGCTGNTATTGAAACTTTCCGTAAAATACAAAAGATTGTTAATATTCAAGGAATTTTGCACATCANACNNTCTTCTATCTGGNAATCTATTTCATACTNGCTTTAAATATCNCCACTATCTCNTNATGANTAAGCTTTTCATAGCCACCAGTGAGGATGATGGTTGCTTTTGCCAGATCCTCAAGCATATCCTCANNAACGCCTAGNTCCCTGCTATCGGTGACAGCGCCTATTTCNNTTATCCAGGATTCAAGCGCGTCAATGCCTTTTGCNGCCAGCTCCTGCTGTGAGTTGTGAGTCTTCGGTATGCCCCAGACGACATGAGCGAAACGGGCAAAACGCTCAAGCCCATATTTCATGATATGCCTGTAATAAGGAATTGACATGGCTGAAAGTGTCATTCCATGCGTGGCATTTGTGAGGGCGCTTATGGCCTGCCCCAGCATATGCACCATCCAGTCCTGCTTTTTGCCCTCNCCGATCAATGTGTTCAAGGCCCAGGTCGCACACCACATTATATTTGATCGCGCTTCATAATTTCTTTCATCCTTTACGGCAATCCGGCTGGATGAAATCACGGAACGCATAAGACCCTCGGCAAGATAATCTGATGTGCTGTCATCATCGCCTGAAAAATANTGCTCCATTATATGGCTCATAATGTCAAAAATGCCGGCAACCATCTGATAATGNGGCACGGTGAATGTATATTCCGGATTCATGATGGAGAATTTGGGCATCAGNGCNGGNCCGAAAATTTTGCCNATNTTNAGCTTTTCTNCCGGATTTGTNATGACNGNACCNCCATTCATTTCGGATCCNGTTCCNGCCATGGTNAGCACAGANCCAACNGGAATAANNTTTTGNTCNGGNGCNGGGTNNGNCTGGTCAACCCAGAAATGCTTCCATGGATCCCCATCATAATAGGCGGAAGCGCTTACAGCTTTCGCGTAATCTATTGTGGAACCGCCGCCAACAGCCAGAATAAGGTCGATNCTGTTCTGTCTTGCTANTTGCACTCCTTCCAGGAGTTTTTCCAATGTAGGATTTGGCATTACTCCAGAAAGCTCGGTNACACGTTTCCCAGACTTTTTAAGAGCTGCCATTACCTCANCGTAAATCCCATTTTTCTTGATCGATCCGCCCCCATAGGTAAAGAGCACATTTTCTCCAAAAGGTTCAATAGCNGCCTCAAGATNNGTNTGNGCNTCTTTTCCAAAATAGAGTTTCGTGGGATTGTAATAAACGAAATTGCCTAACATTTTATTCTCCCTTTATTTCTCTGTCCTGTCTGACAAAAGCCTGCCACCTAC
Source organism: Desulfovibrio sp. (assembly GCA_014804915.1). GTDB lineage: Bacteria > Desulfobacterota > Desulfovibrionia > Desulfovibrionales > Desulfovibrionaceae > Desulfovibrio. The sequence goes on from JAAUYW010000027.1 coordinate 5,345, forward strand.
TCCAATATTATCAAGGCTATTTTCCTTGATGAATACAAAAATAGCCTGCGGAGGAAGTCCCGTTATCTTAGATACAGATTCAGTGACTTCTTTCACAAGAATGGCCTTCTTTTCTTTTTCNAGCGGACCTAGCTCCATGATGATTGCTGGCATTTTANCTCCCTTGAATTGTTATTTNATNCNTACAGNGTTCAATTGGATATTATCCATTGACTTTTGAATGACCCNTTTTGGGATTTCAGGATNNCAAGNCCGGAATTTATCTTGCCAAGATAGATCAAACCATCAGAGGCTNGGGAGCNNTTGATAAACACGCATAGATTACCCCANGGAGCAAATAAGGCTATATCNCCCTCATTGGGAGCAAGNCCAGTTGAAGCGCCTTTAGTAGATAATTTTTGAGAGGGATAGCCTATNCTCTCATGACCGTTATAATCTTTCATTTCCATTTGCATNGGGCTTAAATNCATGAGNTGTCTTGTAACGGGATTGTCTTCGAGCGTTCCTTCCACGACAGAATCGCCAATCCTTATTTGTAGCCTCATTTTTTCCGCTCCATGACAAAATAATGGGAATACGAGAATGCAAATCAGNACAAACGCTGCTTTTTTCAGCATGATTGCTCCACTTATGACAAGGAGGAAGCTACTGGGAGCTTCCTCCTTGGATTTAAATTACCAGCCGACTTTTACATTATCAAAATAACGCGCCACCTTTCTCAACTGNGTTGGGATATCAATGCCCTGAGGACATTGCCAGGAACACAGGCCACAATCATTGCAACGGGACGCTTCCTGCGGGGTGTTTTTTAGCACCAGTCCATAGCTGTGCTCTGAAATGGGAATTTTGCCCAAATCAAATTCTTTGGNGCTGTTGTACATGGAGAAACAGCAGGGAATGAATACGCCATGCGGACACGAGCATTTATGGCANTCCGTGCAAGGGATTTCATCCTTCCTTTTCAGAAGAGCCACAACACGGTCAATGGCNGACAGCTCTTCGCCGGAAAGCGGAGTNTCGGCCTCATCGCACAATGCGATGTTTTCCTGAACTTGCTCCATAGCATTCATGCCGCTTAATAGGATGCTTACTTCAGGCTGATCCCAGGCCCAGCGCAAAGCCCAGGCNGCAGGAGAACGTTTGATGCCTGTTTCAGCAAAAATATCCAACGCTTCCCTGGGCAGATAATCTGCCAGAAATCCGCCCATTACAGGCTCCATGCCCACAATGCCAAGCCCCAGGCTGTGTGAACGCCGTACTCCAGGCATTCCAGCCTGGAAATTTGTGTCACGGTAATTGATTATATTCTGATGGAATTCGAAATCATAATAGCCCAGAACCTTTTCCAGCAAGGCTGGCGTATCATGGAAAGAAAAACCTATATGCCTGACTTTGCCGCTTTTTTTGATCTTGTCCAGGAAATCGGCCAAGCCAAGCCGGACAACGTTATACCAGGTCAGTTCCATAATATTATGNACCAGATANAAATCTATGTAATCCGTCTGCAGGCTTTTNAGCTGGGCGTCCAGAAAGGCATCCATATCCTCGCGGGTCTTNACAGCCCAGATAGGGAGTTTCGTGGCNACAAAAACCTTGTCTCTGCCAATTTCTTTNACNGCGTTGCCAACAAAGGGNTCNCTTGTGCCTTCCTTGCATTGATCAAGGCTATGGTAGGGCCAGCTTGTGTCTATATAGTTAATGCCATGTTCAACGGCATAGCGTACCAGCTTCATTGCCGACACGTCGTCAACTTTCCCGTAATTATTGTCAATAACTGGCAGACGCATGCAGCCATAGCCAAGTACCGAGACCTTTTCACCGGTTTTTCCCATTGTTCTGTATTGCATCTCTCCTCCGATTTTGAAATGTCTATTTTGCCAACTCAATTCGCAGTTCTATGTCAGAGGGCATATTCTTGATGACAGAAAGGGGGCCATCAATCTTGCCAATATTAATCTGATGCCCATACTGCTCGGATGTCTCCTCATCTTCATAAAGGATGGTGAAATAGTTGCCATCCCTGGCGAAGTCTATATCGCCATTTTTCCAGCCGTTGTGCACATCCTTTTCGTCATAGGGCAACGGATTGTCCATAACTCCACAATAATCATGGGCATATTTGTGCAGCTTCATGGTGAATGGAAGTCTTGCAAGCAAAGCTTTAGCGGTTTTACCGTTATTAAATGTTGCTGGAATGCTGGTATCACCAATGATGATGTTTACCTTCGTACCATTCTCGATGGTCCTTGTGGAATAATCTTGGGCGGCAAACACAGGCATGACAAGCACCCCTAATGTTAAAAACGCGAAAAATAATTTTTTCATTTTTACTCCTGTTGGCATAGGCCGTTATTTTTCAGCCAATCCTTTACAAGCTGGGAAGATTCCGCGGCTTTTGAACCCCAGATAGCCAGTCCGGGCAAAATATCCGCTTGAGGACATAATTCCTTCAATCGATCTTCAGAATCAGCAAGTCCGCTACCCATCTGTGTGCAAAATGGCGCTATTTTCTTGCCTGCAAACTTATGTTTGTCCAGAAAGGAATAAATGATCATGGGCATCGTATAGGCCCAAATGGGAAATCCCAGAAAAATCACGTTGAAGTCATTAAAGTCAACATGGCCTTCAACTTTAAATGCTGGCAGGTAATGCTCGGATGCCTGTTTCTCGGCCAGCTCCACCAGCTTGTCATAATTTTCAGGAAAAGGAATCTGCGGCATGATTTCCACCATTTCGGCATGTGTAAGAGCCTGGATTTCCCTGGCCACTTGTCGCGTATTGCCTGAATGGGAAAAATAGATAATGAGCATTTTCATTCCTTTCGGCCGAGCCATGGCAAGAAAAGGTTTCGCAAATACCAAGCCCCCGCCAAACAAGGAGGCGAAGCGAAGAAATTCTCTGCGGCCATGCGAAAATTTCCCCTTGGCATGCGCGCGATGAACTATTTCATTTTTATTCATACCTGCAATCCCCCAGTCATTTCGGTATATTCAAAGGCCTCTGGCCTGGAGACAGGGCCTCCCCTTTAAAGATAGCGGCTGGCTGGGATTTTTCCGCGTTGCTTGAAACCACGTAAAGATCCCGGCTGTCCGGATTGATGGCCAGACTTGTAGAAAGCAGGTTTTTCCCGTTTTCCCTTTCAGGAAGCAGGATCTGGCCAATGGGGATGCCAAGGTCATTGAATATGACTACTCGACCCTGGCCATAAATAGCCACATAGATATTTCCTGATTTGTCAATCCGCATGGAATCAGGGGTGATTCCTGAAAAGTGGTAGGGAATTGCCGCGCCAATGGGTGAAATGGTCACGGGATCCGCAAGAACAGCGCGATGCAGACGATTTTTCGCAAATTCCGTCGCCCAGAGTATCTTGCCGTCCGGGCTTAATGCCACCCCATTGGCCTGATCCAGATTGGATATTACCGGCGTAATCTTTTTGAAATCAGGAGCTACATAATATATTCCCCCTGCAGGGATTGCATTGCTCCTGCGAAAGTTGGAAAAGTAAAAGCCGCCATCCGGGGCAAAGACAAGATCATTGGGCCAATAGCCGGCTTCCAGAGGTATGATGCTTTCAAGCTTGCCAGTATCTGGCGACCAGGCCAGAATGCCACCTACCCCTTTGGCCAGATCGAGCGCGGCCATGAAGAGTCTGCCATCCTTATGGAAGGCGATGCCGCCTGCCCTGATATCCGGCAATTCTGCAACGGTGAAAAGCTTTTTATCGGGTGTCATTCGCATGATTTTACGATTGCTGACATCACAAAACAGAAGATTGCCATCTGCGTCAAAAATGGCTCCTTCGAGAATATTGTTGGTTGGCGATACAGTGAGCCATGTTTCCGCGGTTTTTGTAGGCAAGCCCTGCTCGCCTGGAGGAATTGGCACAGGATTGACATTGTCTGCCGCCTGACAATCGGCCGCAGGCGCCAGTATGTTGAAAATGCAAATTAAAAGCAGTGCAGGAATCGTCTTCATTATCTGGATCCTCCTCACGCGCTCAAATTGAATTGCCCCTACGGCAGGCCTGATGCAGAATTTCCGGTCTGGCTTTTATCGCGTCTGGATCCGTAACACGTACTCCCCGCACAACTCCCGCCAGCCGGCTTTTCTCAAAACATCTTATCCAGCCTTCGAGGCCATACAGCGCGCCATCGACAGCGCTGTCCTCATTTTTCATGGACGAGTATTCCTTGAATAAATTTTTTTGATTCGTTTATTTGAGATTCTTTTTGAAAAATTCCTCAAGCTTCGGAAATGGAATAAGACCTGTGCGATCATAAAGATCCACATGACCCGCGCCAGGCACTACTACCAGCTCCTTGGGCTCCGCCGCCAGTTTGTAGGCTTCCTCACTGAATTCCCTTGAGTGCGCCCTGTCGCCAGTTATGAAGAGCATGGGCCTCGGGCTGATAGTCTCGATATCATTGAAAGGATAGAAATTCATGAATTTCACATTGCTTGTCAGCGTGGGATGAGTGGTGGTCGCATCTGTCATGCCTGGAGGAGTCACTTCGCCGCGGGGAGTGCGGTAGAACTCGTAAAACTCCTTTTCAATGGGCGATGACTTCGCAGTGATTTCATGAGGCGTTCCGCTTGTATAAAGGAGCTGGCCACCCGCGAATTCCACATCCCTCTGCTTCGCGGCCTTTTCAAGTATGGCCTTGCGCTGTTCAAGGGTCAGGCTTTTTTTGAGCCCTGTGCGATTTGCCTCGCCCATATCATACATCGCTACAGTTGCGATGGCCTTGAGTCTGGGGTCTATCTTGGCCGCGCTTATGGCAAAGCTGCCACTTCCACAAATTCCAATAATGCCAATGGCATCCTTGTTGACGTAGGGCAAAGTACCCAGGTAATCCACAGCGGCGCTGAATGTCTCCGCATATAGATCAGGTGAAACAGCGTTACGCGGCTGCCCCTGGCTGCCTCCCCAGAAAGCGAGATCCATCGCCAGTGTTACAAATCCCATCTCGGCCATTTTCTGCGCGTATAACACAGCGCTTTGCTCCTTTACCGCTCCCATGGGATGGCCGACGATAATTGCCGGGTATTTTTTATTTCTATCCAGATTTTTGGGCAGAAAAAGATCTCCGCTCATTTCCATTTTGTATTGATTGGGAAATGTCACGGGAATCATGTCAAGTTTGTCGCTCCTGTAAAAATTGCTGGCGTCAGCAGGCGCCTTGTACGTTTCTGCCATGACTCCGGCCTCCAGAAACAGGGGGGAGATGACAAGCGCGAAAAACGCCCCAACCAGAATTCCGATCTTTTTGCTCATGGAAAATCCCATATTTTTTAAGATTATTATTAGCAGCGAAAGCAGGCGACTATTCTTGATGCAATCTAGCTTGGCGCTTAGATTATTGCCAATATTTATTTATTATGGTAAATCATTCATTATGTGAATAATTATGCAACACCTTGAAATGTATGGAATTTAAAACATTATTTAATTTCCTTGAAATCGCCAGGCTTAAAAATTTCACCGCTGCCGCCCGCTCACTCGACCTTACGCAGCCGACTCTCTCCAAACAAATCCAGGAACTGGAGTCGGAATTGGGCGCAAGATTGCTGATTCGCGGCAAAAGGGTGACAGTGCTAACAGAAGCTGGTGAATACCTGTTCAAAAAGGCTGGCGAAATAATTGAGCTCGTTGAGAGGACAAAGGATGGCATTGTTCATGCGGACCCGCAAATCAGCGGAAACGTGTACATCGCTGGCGGCGAGACCAGAACGATGAGCGTGGTGGCCAAAGCCATAAAAAGAACACGGGAAAAGTATCCCGGAATAAAATTTCATCTCTACAGCGGCAATGCCGAAGCTGTTGCGGAAAGGCTTGAAAAGGGAGTAGCGGATTTTGGCGCTTTTGTTTTGCCTGCAAACCTTGAGAAATTCGAGTATATTACTCTCCCCATGAAAGACAGATGGGGATTGCTTTTAAGAAAAGACGACCCACTGGCATGTAAAGAGCGCATTGAGCCAGGCGATTTATCAGGAGTGAATGTTATATGCTCATCACAGAATTCAGCAAATAATGAAATAAATGGTTGGATGGGTAAGAATGCTCCAAGATTAAATATAGTGGCAACATATACATTATTGTATAATGCAGCTATTATGGTTCAGGAAAGTATTGGTGCTGCAATTTGCCTCGAAGGAATTGCCGATACATCATCAGGTAGTTTCTTATGCTTTCGACCTTTTTATCCATATCTTGAAGTGCCTATAGCCATCGCGTATAAGAAATCAAACCTGTTTTCAAGCGCTGCAATGATTTTTCAGGAAATTCTTTATACTGAAATTGCAAGAATCACATCATAATTAATATATATTTCATGGATAATTTTTAAGTCTTATATAGTGTATAATGAATTGCTTTATTTGTTTTAAAGACAAAACCAGAGTAAAAGGAATTTCAAATGAATATTATCATAAGAAACATGAATGTAGATGATTATAATAACTTATTAATATTGTGGAAGAGTTGCGAAGGGATTGGATTTAATGAAATCGATGATTCGATATATGGTATTGAAAGATTTTTATCAAGAAATCCTGACACATGTTTTGTGGCTATAAAAAATAGCGCAATTATTGGCTCCATAATGGCTGGACATGATGGCAGGAGAGCCCATATTTATCATTTGGCAGTAAGATCTCATTACAGGAGGGAAGGGATTGCAGGAAGGCTATTGGAAAATACAATAAATCAATTGAAAATGCATAATATATTGAAAATATCGCTGGTTGTATTTAAGCAAAACGTCGATGGAAACCAGTTCTGGGAAAAATCCGGTTTTAAAGCTCGTCCAGATCTGGTCTATCGCGATAAATTTATACTGTAATGCGCGCATGAAATTGCTCTTGCGCTGAAGCCTGTTTCGCCGGAGCAATTTCAAACGCCTGGCACGGTAACAGGGCGCGTCTTGCGCCTGTCTGCCTGTCATAATGAAGTTTTAGCTGACCTGTTGATCATCATTTCAAGTTCGGCGTCGGAATATGTATCTAAAACTTTATCGATATCTTCAAGCACCTTGCGTTTTTGCAACGGATCTCCTGTCCTGAAGCGGTAATTGAGCGGGTTGAGATAATGGACGCCATCGTAAAATGTGTCTATTTTGAGTTCTGTGATAAATGTGCGCAATTCCTCGATCATCTCCCTTTCTGAAGGCATCCGGAATTCACCGCTTCGCGTCATGGCGGCTATGGGCGCTTTTTCAAAAGGCGTGATTGCCGTTGAGGTTATCATCTGGGGATGAACCTGATTGAACATGGCGGCTGTAGCCCTGGCGCTTTCCTGCCCTTTGCCTTTTCCGGCCATTCCCAGGATATAAAAGATGGTATAGGTGAACCCTGCCTTGTCAAGCCTTTGCAGTTGTTGTACCGCATCCCTTGCCGTATAGCCCTTGTTCATAAGGGCAAGCGCTTCATCATTGCCATTTTCAGTTCCAATATACAAATGGCTCAGGCCAAGTCCGGCGAGTTCGGCCAGTTCATCATCGCTTTTCCTGGCTATATCGTCGATTCTGCTTTGCAGGCTTATGCGGTAAAAATCTGGATAATGCCTGCGCAGAACTTCAATGTATTGCTTCAGCTTCCAGTTTGGAAGGACGAAAGGGTTGGCTCCTGTCAGGTATATTGGGGTATTGGACGGAAAAAAAGGTTTCTGCGCAATCGCCGCCTTTTCCATGTCTTCAGGCTTGACGGCTAAAAAAGGATAACCCCGTGAGGTATAGCAGAAATTGCATTTTCCATAGGTGCACCCCTGGGTAGCCTGTAAAATCAGGGAGTCGATCTCCTGGGGCGCCCGCATGGGCGGTTCTGTGAATTTCATCAAATTTCCCGCGTGGAAACTTCCGACTTCAGGCGGAAGAGGAAACGCGGCCTCCTTGCGTTTTTCCAGTAAGTGATTAATATCTGCATATCGGAATATGCAGTTGCCTCAACAAACTATGCAATGGCAATTCTGTCTCTGGCATAAGGGCAACTAGAACATATTTGGGAAGATTGGCCCCTATGCCAGTCTTGGCAGAACTGCCGTTCTGTCAACGGGCACGGTAAACTGCCCGAATGTAGCAGCTTTTTGCTGACTATAAAGTTCCTGCCTTCAGGCAGGGGTTGTTTACTGCATTTCTCTTGAGATATTATTGTGCTGGTTCCAGGACAGTCATGGGCCCATGTTTCCGGGCTCATGGCTGTCTTGAATCTGGACGGTTCTTGCTGCAATCAGTTTTTCATGGGTGTCAGAATTCCTGAATCCATTGGCAGATCGGTAAAGTTGGGAATATCATCCATCAGCTCTTTTGTGGCCGGGGCCGCGAATGCCGCATCCAGGGCTGCCTTGTCCCTGAAAACACACTGGCTTATGCAGATGGTTCCCTTTTTATCGCTTTCAATGCCAGGAAAAAAGGGACGGATATCGAGAAGGCCAAATGGCTCCCATACCCTGCGCACATGAGGTATATGGTTCTTGCAGTAATATTCCCTGTCGAACCGGTCGCTGCTGGTTCCATCGTAACTGATGATAATTTTGAGCGGCATTTTCAATCTCCCTCAAGTTTTATCAAAGGCTTTTTGCGAATTCATAAATTTGCCCGGGGTAGGCGGTGTTCAGAACTTCCTTCTCCGCGTTTACCCCGCCTGCCAGCATGATGCCCCTGTCGTTCCAATGCAGATATGAGAGCATGTTCTTGTAGGTTTCCACAATTCCGGAGGCCCTGTTTCGGTCTGTTGTCCAGAAGGTCGCTATAAGACATGCCTGCTTGCCTCCCATGATTCGCGCATCAATGGCATAGAACCGGTCTATGACAGCCTTTATCTGGGAAGAAATGCCAAAATAGTACATGGGCGACGCAAACAGCACCAGATCAGCCGCCACAAGCGGCTCCCGCAACGAAGTGAAGTCATCATCGAAAATGCAGGGTCCATTCATGCCGCAGCGGTCGCAGCCTATGCAGCCATGAACTTTCTTGTGGGCCGCGTCAAAACGGAAAACTCCATGTCCAGCTTCTTCCGCTCCTTTCTGGAAATAATCGGCCAGAAGGCCCGAATTGCTCCCTGGCCTGTGGCTTCCAGTGATTATAACTATATCCATAGTCCCATTCCTCCTTCCAGTGCATAAAATCCTGTCTATCTTATCGCGCAAATGAAATTGCAAATCAAGTGGTTACTTTTTTGTAACCAATGGCCGCAGAATTGACACCTGGCAGCGACGCGGGTATATGATTTGAATTTATTGGCAAAAGGAGAACAAGCATGAAAAAAGACGACAGGTTTGCCGAGCTTGACGCAAGCGGCATTACTGCTGAATGCCTGGTAGAAACTTCAGATGGCTGGGATGGTTCGCCACTGCCAAATTATCCCGAAGGCACACCGGTGATTTCCATATACAGATACGTTTTTCCTCCCCATTCGGTTACTGCGGATCATTTCCATAAAATCATTAATTGCGGCGTTGTGACAAAAGGCCAGATTACGCTCGTATGCGCCAACGGCAGGGAAAAGACCGTCATGGCCGGGGAAGCAGTAGTCGAAATCGACGGAGAAGTGCATCATGGGGAGAATTGCGGGGATATCCCTGCAGAAGTGATCATGTTCTATGCTGGAGATGGCAAGATCCCCTTTTCATTTCCCGCATGACAGGACACAGGAAAAACTGGAATGATATCGAAAAAAGATTTGCCGGAATGCCCTGTAGCCACCACTGTGAGCCTGATCGGCAACAAATGGAAACTGCTCATTTTACGTGATACGCTTTCCGGCCCGAAAAGATTCGGCGATCTTCTCAAGAGTCTTGAAGGCATCAACCGGAAAGTCCTGTCGGAAAACCTGAAGCAGATGGAAGCTGACGGTCTTCTGACAAGGATTGCGCATCAGGAAAAGCCGCCCTGTGTTGAATACAAGCTGAGCGAACTGGGTGAGCAAATGCGTCCGCTCATTCACGCGATGGAACAATGGGGCTTGCGCTACAAGAAAATGTGTGAATGAAACCAGAGAATTGATTTCCATACATAAAATGGAGTGCCAATGCATTATACAGGCCAGGTTTACCGTCCGCCAATGGAAAGCGATACGCCGCTTCTGGAAATAACCACAGGCTGCTCCCACAATCGCTGCGCTTTTTGCACCATGTACAACAGGACGCCATTCAGCGCTTCAAAGCTTGAGGATATAAAGGCGGATCTTGCGGAAATGCGCAATGCCCTTGGCAGCGATGTGCGCCGAATCTATCTGCTCAATGGAGATCCTTTCGCTCTTTCCGCAAACAGGCTGCTGAAAATTGCAGATCTTGCGCATGCCCAGTTTCCTGATCTTGAGACCCTTACCTGCTACGCTTCCATAAATGATCTGAACAACAAAAGCGACTACGATCTGAAAGAATTGCGTGCGGCTGGCTACAATGATCTTTACATGGGCCTTGAGTCCGGCTGGGGGAAAGCCGTCGCGCTTATGCGCAAGGGCTTTACCATCGAGGAAGCGTGGCATCACCTTGATCGTCTGGAAAAAGCCGGATTCCGCTATGCCGCATTGTTAATGATTGGCGCGGGCGGGAAAGGAACCAGCGAAATCAACGTTGCTGAGACAGCGAAACTGTTGAACAGGTATAAGCCTTTCACCATCGCGGCAGTGCCCACAGCGGTGACGCCGGATAGTAAATTGGCGGTCATGCGGGATCGTGGCGAATATGTGGAGCTCAACGAAAGGGAACTGCTTGAAGAAGAAATCATGCTGCTGCGTGCGCTTGAAGTTGATGATGACTGTTTCTTTTTTGGCAGCCATCCCTATAACACGATTCCGGTAAGCGCCAATTTTTCGGAACGGGATAAAATGATCGCCTACCTTGAGAACAATATGCGCAAGCTGCCGCCCTCCTTTCTGGAAAGTATCAGGGAGAGGGGACAATTATAGTATATTTCTTAATTCCGGCACTGGATTATACTGAAAACCGCACCGGCAAATGGCAATTACGGAGAGGGGCAAATGAATAAAATATATTTTTTCCCACTATTTTGCCTGGTTTTTCTGGTCAGCGCGAGCACGTTGGCTGTAGCCGGGCCATTGCGTTATTTTACCCAGCCGGAAGGAGCGCAGGGCAGCGCCATTCCGTATGGGGATAACAGGGAGGCTGGCCGCTATGTCCAGTCAGGGGATGCCAGAATTTATTATGAAACCTATGGCGCAGGCGAGCCCCTGTTCATATTCCACGGCGGCGGGGTGGGCTCGCCTTATGAATTGGGCCGGATGATTGATAAACTTCGCGATAAATATATGGTCGTCGTTATTTCAAGCCGGGGGCATGGGCATTCGGAAATAGGGCATTCTCCGGTGTCGCTCGAGCAAAAGGCCGGGGATATGCTGGCAGTGATGCGGGAGATAACAGACAAGCCCGCGCCTGTGCTGGGATTTAGCGATGGCGCCTACACAGCATATAAACTGGCGGCAATGAAACCGGAAGCTGTGGAAAGGCTTGTGGCTATTGGCGCGGGAACTCTAAAGCCTGGCTTTTTTCCGGCGTCAATGCCTCTTGAGGATCTGGAAAAGGCCGATGCTGCCTATGTGCGGCAAATGCGGGCCCTGATGCCTGAACCGGAACGGCTGCAGGAATTCCTTGATGAGTATATGGCTTTCTGGAGCCAGGCTGAAATTGGAAAGGATCTGCTGGCAAAAATTCAATGCCCGACGCTTCTCGTGGGAGGCGACAGGGACAGTCATGCGCCTGTTTCCACTGTGCTTGAGGCTGCCCAAATGCTCGAAAATTCACAGCTTTGCGTTGTGCCAGGAGCGGGCCACGCCGCGTTTCTGGACAACTGGCCTGTGACATGGGCAGCCATAGAACAGTTTTTCACTAAATGACATGCCTGGTGGCCGGCAAATGAAACTGCCGGCCACAGCGGCGTCTTTGCGGGCAAGTCCGTCTTGTGAAATTTCAAACTCCAGTTCACTGGGCTGCAGGAATATCAACCCTGATAAAATCTGCCTCCCTGTTCCGCAATGCGATTGTTGTATCAAATATGCGCAACGCTACCGGATCTTTCAGGGGCGCCTTGCCTACCACCATGACCTGGGCCCCAGGCACAAGACCCATATCGCGTATCCTCTGGTTTACGATTCCATTCGCATTGATGCGGCGTATTATCCCCTTTTGCCCCACGGGCATTTCTCTCAGATTGATATTTTTTGTCATTTTCAGCTCTCCAGAATGGTTTTAGAAGGTATATGCGAAAGTCAACTGGGCTTTCCATGCGTCCTGTTTTTCAAATTTGCCATTGCCATCGCCCCCGTAGTAACCGGATTTGACCCAGGTGTCCTTGTCTATCATGTTTACCACATAACCAAGCTCCAGATTGGCCTCAAGGTTTTCATAGATTTGCCACTGATTGACGAGGTTGAATTCCAGAAGGCCATCATTTGTGGTGAGGTATGGCCCATCTCCGCCATAGCCTTCGCTCCATGAATAGGCATGCTCCATGTATTTGACCATTGAAGGGCTGTTGGTTCCGCCCCAATAGGCAACCCTGAAAGTATGGGACAGATCTTCAATGAAACTCATGTCCTTGAGCTGGAGGCCGATTCCCCAGGTGCCTGAATAAGTCATGGCCCAGTCGCAGCTGTCATCGAAGGATCCCCAGGCCAGGTTGCCGTCTCCAATAAAGGATGTGAAATTTCCGGCTCCGGCAATTGAGGGCATGCGCTCAGAGCCATTTTTGATATTGCCGTCATCACCTGAAGAATACCAGCCAAAAATACCAGGAGTCACCCAGTCGGTTTTGTATTCGACCAGGGCCTTGACCAGCCAGCCCTGTCTTTCGGTGCTTCCTCTTGCGATATCGTGTTCGTTGCCGCGTTTCACTATGTCAAATCTGCCCATTTCCTCTACAAAGCCATAATTGAGGTCGATTTCAATGTTCCATGGATCCCATAACGTAAATGTCATGGGCAAGCCTGCCCAGAACATGGATCCGTATGTCTTGCTTGTAGTTGAAGTGGTCAGGGGAGAGCCATGCAAGAAATTGAAACCTGGCGTCAGTCCCGGCACTGTAAGGCCCAGCATTCCGTCGCTTGTTTCCCAAGGCTCTGTTTCATCCGCTGTGTCCAGGCCGCGCAGGGAGTTGCGTCCAAGCATTCCGTACATGATCCAGGGAGTGGCTTCGATGCCTTCAAATGTCATGGGCAGAGACAGGGCAAAAAGATCCATATTGTCAAGGTAACCCTGCTGATCCCTTTTTGCTCCGTAGGCCGTCGTAAAATTATCGTTCACCGGGCGGGCCCAAAGTGCTGTCAGGCCCACATTCTCTGAAAACCTGTAGTTGGCGACAATGCCTGCCACATCCGCATCCAGTATTGCCGAGCCGCCGGCCGCATTCGGGAGAGCCATGCCCTGGATGCCCATTCTCAATTGCAGGGCCGTTTCCGGAAGCATCCAGTCAATATAGGCATTTTTTACTTTTATGACATCGGAACTGTCGGCCCCAAGGGCTCCTCCCTGTTCTGCCATGCCCCATCTTTGGTCGCCAATTTCGACTGCAAACGTGCCAGACAGGGATTCGGAGGCGACAGCCTCGAGCTGCAGGCGCAGTCTTTGATTGGCTTCAAAAACATCATGGGAATCCACCTTTTCCCTGGGCGCTGATTTGCTTTCGCGGAAGTGCGAGTAAAGATTGCCGGTGCCCGCTCCAAAACCCACCAGCCACTCTCCGCTCACCTTGAAGTCAATTGCCTGCGGGCTCTCGCTCAGGCCAATCAGCAACGTCGCGGCGATAAACAACGTCCCGCATTTTTTCCAGAGGCCGGATTGAGTCTTTAAAATCTCTCTCATGCGTGTACCTNCCCCAATGTATTATTTGCGCAGTTTANGCATGCAAGGTGAAAAATGCCTGGCCAGGTTCAGGAGCCAAGTCTGAGTCCGGCCTGATAGACAATCACCGCAATTGCGTAAGCCAGCGCAGTATTGAAAACCATGCTGTAAACAACCCACCACCAGCTTCCGGCTTCCTGGCGAATCACCACAAGCGCGACAAAGCATGGGGAATAAAGAAGCACAAAGAGCATGAGGGCAAGCGCGGTGGCTTTTGTCCAGCCAGGTTCGCTTGCAAGGCGTTCGCCGAGAGATTCGGGCTCATCCGGATCTACTTCGCCCATTGCCCAGGCTGTCCCCAGAGTGGATACGACTGCCTCCTTGGCAGCTATGCCAGCCAGAAGCGCTATGTCGGTCCGCCAGTCGAAACCAGCTGGCCTGGTAACTGGCTCAAGCCAGTGGCCGAGCCGGCCCGCTACGGAATAGGCAAGCTTTTCTTCAGAAAATTCATCATTGGTCTCTGCCAGCAATTTTTGAATTTCCTGCCTCTCCCTGGAATCTTCCGGCAATTCCGCAAGCTGTTTCTCCAGCGCCCCTGTTTTGGCTTCAAAATAGGAAGCCCTTTCTTCGGGCAATTGCGGAAAAACCATTGAAGCCCAGATGATTACCGAGATTGCCAGAAGCACGGTCCCAGCCTTTTTCATGTACATCCAGGCGCGCTCCCAGCAGTGGTACAGCACGCTGAATAATGTAGGCATTCTGTATGGCGGGAGTTCCATGACAAAAGGAGTGGGCGCGCCCTTGATAATCGTGGATCGCAAAAGGCGAGCGATGAGGAGCGCGAAAATCCAGCCGGCAATCATGATGCAAAACATCACCGTGGCTGCGTTTTCAGGAAAAAAGGCGCCTGCAAGCAGGATAAAAATTGGCAGTTTCGCTCCGCAGGTCATGTAAGGCAGAGTGAGCAGGGTGGCCATTTTTTCTTTTGGACTCTTTAGCGTCCTGGTAGCCATTGCCCCTGGAATTGCGCATCCGCCGGCTATGCCGCCGGACAGGACATAAGGCATTACAGATGAGCCGTGCAGCCCGAAAAAACGGAATATGCGATCCATCATGTAGGCCATGCGCGCCATGTATCCGCAATCTTCCAGAAAGGAAACCAGCGCAAACATGATCATGATCAGGGGCACGAAGCTCAGCACGCCGCCAACGCCGGCAATGACTCCATCCACAATCAGGGATTGAACATACCCTTCGGGGATGACGGCTGTGAAGAAATCTCCCAGAAGATCGAAGCAGTCTTCAGTCCATTCCTGCGGATAGGCTCCGAGCTCGAAAGTTATCTGGTACATCAGGTACAGGATTCCGAGCATGATCAGCGGCCCGAAAAACACGTTGGTCAATACTGCGTCTATCTTGTCCGATAATGCCAGCCTGTGGCGGGAGGGATCCCGTTCAAGCGTTCCATCGCGCAAGATGCTGTGAATGAAGCCATAGCGATAATCCGTGATGATGGATTCCGGCGTGGCATCCAGGGTATCCCTGATGTGCGCTGCCACCCTGCCGCTGATGGCCTCAAGCGCTCGCGCAAGCTCGGGATCCGATTTTTCTATTTTCCGCTTTATGTCAGGGTCATTCTCTAGAAATTTCAGTGAAATGAAGCGCGGATTATATGGATATTTCTCAAGGCCTGAAGATTCAAAAAGGCGCTCCATTTCCAGAAGGGCTTCGTCAATGTCGGGGCCATAGGAAATTGCCAGGGGCTGATGCCTGCCATCATCCGCGGTTTTTATCGCCGCTCGCAAAACCTCGCTCAGCCCTTCCTCCTTGCGCGCCACCATTGGCAGCACTGGCGTATTCAGGCGTTTGGCCAGTAGCTGCATGTTTATCTGGATTCCAGCCTTTTGCGCTTCATCCATCATGTTGCAGGCGACAACAAGCGGCATTCCCATTTCCAGAAGCTGCACTGTCAGCAGCAATCCCCTTTCAAGCGCAGAAGCGTCAACAATGTCGATGACAGCCTGCATATTGGCCAGCACAAGCTCCTCGCGGGCCGCAAGCTCCTCCTGGGAATAGGCAGCAAGACTGTAGATTCCCGGCAAATCCACCAGCGTAACATTCCGGCCGTCAAGGAGAATCTGGCCTTCCTTTTTTTCAACGGTTACTCCGGGGTAATTTCCCACATGCTGATGCGTGCCGGTGTAGCCGTTAAAAACAGTGGTTTTTCCGCAATTCGGATTGCCGGCAAGGCCTATGCGCAATGGCTGCCTGTTGTCTTCATTGTGAATTTTCGTATCTGGCATAACTGCCCCTTTTTCAGATGTGGCGCGTAGCGCATGAATTTCCAATGGCGTTTGCTGACAGGGATAGTCCGCGCGCAATTGGGCGGCAACAGAGCCATTAGTAGAATTGAAATTCATTTTCAATAAAAAAAGACAAAATTTTTACCCTTAATTTTGGCGCAAAAATTCCCTGAGAGAGGAAACGCCGCAGGAATGGAGCATTTCAAAGGGGATGCCCCTTGTTTTTGCCGCTCGCAAGGCCTTGTCGCGGGCGCCATGAGATATCTTGTTTGTGAATACCAGAACCAGATCGGGATTGCCGATTTTGTCAGTGAAATTCCTTTCGTTTTTCGCGATGCATTTCAGCTTGTGGCCGGCGTCCCTGGCGGCAGCCATGTAATCAGCCTTTAATCTGTCCATGCCACCTATAAGCGTAATGCACATGATAATCCCTCCAGTTTATCAGCAGGAAGCTGCTGCGTACGGTAAAAATACCGGTCATGGCAGCCAATGGCTTCGCCAGCGCCTGAAAATTTCCCGATGGGCCAAGAGTGAATGAAATTTGCGGCCATGTCAATGGAAATGAAAATCAAATTCAAAATTTTTGTTTGAAGCGCCCCTTTGATGCGCTGTGACAGGGCATATGGCTGCCAAAGGGCTGTCAGGGCGCGCGCTTGCGGGCTATTGGGCGTCCTTTGCAGGCGCAGGGGAGATGGTGTACTGGGGTCTTCCATGCGCCTTTTTTTCAAAGACTATTATTGAATCATAGAAAGTCAGGCTCCAGAGATTTCGCGTCAGCCAGGGAACCTGTTCCGGCGCGACGTAGTGCCAGGCGTGCAGCGTGTCGATCATGTCCTTGCATTTTTCAATGAAGCTTGATTTTTGCCTGAGTCCGCCGCCAAATTTGGGCCAGTAGCAGGCATGGGTATCTTCGATCAGATATACGCCGTTGTTGACAACGTAGGGGAAAAGCGCGGCAAAGCTTGCGAGCATGTCTTCCTGAAGATGGCTGCCATCGTCGATTACGATGCTGGGCAGGCCGAATTCCTGGATTAGCGCCTTCAGAAATTCCGGATCAGACTGGTTGCCGATTCTGACATGGCAGTCGGCTTCTTCAAACTGCTTGCAGGCGGGGTTGATGTCAATGCCTACGATGGTGGCAAGCGGGCCAAGCCATTTTTTCCAGAGCGGCAGGCTGCCGCCGTGAAAAACGCCTATTTCGAACAAGAGGATGGACTGATTGCGAAAGCGGCTGAAATGCTCTTCATAGATCGGGAAA
The DNA here is from genome assembly GCA_014804915.1 of Desulfovibrio sp. GTDB lineage: Bacteria > Desulfobacterota > Desulfovibrionia > Desulfovibrionales > Desulfovibrionaceae > Desulfovibrio. The sequence continues at coordinate 22,701 of JAAUYW010000027.1, forward strand.
TAGTAGTTCCACTTGTGGCTTTCGTTGCCCTGGTTGTCGAGATACAGCTGATAGAGCGACATTGGGATTCCTCTCCTGTAGAAGCCGCGATTGCGTATTTTTCTAACTTTGACTTGCAAGTTGCGCAAGCGGGAATGAAAATGCAATCTTGCAATGGGGAAAAATGCGTTTTACAAATAAGGCGCAAAAAGGCAGGCAGACATGATTACGCGGGAAGAAGCGCTCACATTGCTGGAGCAATCCGGCACTTCGGAATCACTGATGCGGCATGCGCTGGCAAGCGAGGCCGTGATGGCGGCATTTGCGGAAAGAATTGGCGCTGATGCCAGCCTGTGGGGCCTGACCGGCCTTTTGCATGATCTGGATTATCCGCAGACCGAGGCGACTCCCGAAAGGCACGGACTTGAATCCGCAGCCATGCTGGAAGGCCGGTTGCCAGGGGAGGCTCTTCAGGCAATCCGCAGCCATAATGGCGAGATGAATGGCTGCCAGCCAGAAAACGTATTTGATTTTGCCCTGCGGGCCAGCGAAACAGTTACCGGACTGATAGCAGCAGCCGCGCTGATGCGGCCAACCCGCTATGAGGGCATGAGCGTAAAGAGCATTCGCAAGAAAATGAAGGACAAGGCGTTCGCAGCCAGCGTAAATCGCAATAATATCAGTCAGTGCCAGCAGGCCGGCCTGGAGCTTGAGGATTTTCTCTCTCTGGCCATAGGGGCCATGGCGGCGAGGGATGGGCAATAGAGGCAATTATGGAAAAATGCAACTGGGATACTTCAATCCGCACCCTGGGGCCATGCAAGATTGATTCGCATTTGCCCTACAGGACCTGGGCGGATAATCGCAAGTTTCAGATTGTGGCGGACGACGGCCTGGCAGAGGGTCTCGACCAGTTCTGCCGCATCAGCCTTGAAGCAGCAGGGCCGCGCAAAAAGCTTTATTTTGACTCCACGCGGGCAAAATGCGCGATCGTAACCTGCGGCGGCCTGTGTCCTGGCGTGAACGACGTGATTCGCGCGATTGTCATGGAGGCGCACCACGCCTACCATGTGCCTTCAGTGCTTGGCATCCGCTATGGGCTTGAGGGCTTCATACCCAAATACAAGCACCTGCCTGTTGAGCTGACGCCGGATGTGGTTTCGGATATTCACCTGTTTGGCGGCACAATGCTTGGCTCTTCGCGCGGGCCCCAGCCTGCGGACCAGATTGTGGACAATCTGGAGCGCAACAATGTCAATATCCTGTTTGTCATTGGCGGCGATGGCACAATGAAGGCTGCGCAGAAAATCAGCGCGGAAGTGCAGGAGCGAGGCCTCAAGATTTCGGTGATCGGCGTTCCAAAGACAATTGACAACGACATCAATTTCATTCCGCAGTCTTTCGGCTTTGAAACTGCTGTTTTCAAGGCTACGGAAGCAATTGAGTGCGCGCATACCGAAGCCTGCGGCACTCCCAACGGCATTGGCCTGGTCAAGTTGATGGGCCGTGAATCNGGNTTCATAGCAGCGCAGGCCACGCTGGCGCTGAAAGAAGTCAATTTTGTGCTGATTCCGGAGGCGCCATTCACCCTGGAAGGGGAGGGCGGCCTGTTGCCGGCAGTTGAAAAACGCCTGCTGGAGCGCGGCCACGCCGTGATTGTAACAGCNGAAGGCGCCGGCCAGCACCTGCTTGCNGATCACGATGAGACGGATGCTTCCGGCAACCGCGTTCTTGGCAATATCACGGATCTCCTGCGCCAGAAGCTGGGATCCTATCTCAAGGCGCATGACATAGAGCATTCGATCAAATTCATTGATCCAAGCTACATCATCCGCTCGGTGCCGGCAAATGCAGGGGACAAGGTCTATTGCGGCTTTCTGGGCCAGTATGCGGTGCATGCCGCAATGGCCGGGCGCACAGACATGGTTGTGGCCAAGATTCAGGATCGCTATGTNCATCTGCCGCTGGGTCTGGTCACGAAGGCCAGGCGCAAGCTTTCCATTTATTCGGATCTNTGGCGCGCTGTGCTTGAATCCACAGGNCAGGGAATGCTCAAGGGAATGCTGCCCCCGCCCCCGATTGAATGATGTCCGCTCCGGAGCTTACGCGAATTAGCGCCTCGGCAGGCGCTGGCAAGACCTGGAAACTGACTGGCGACTATCTGGGCAAGCTGGCCAAAGCTGGCAAGATAAAGGAGCCAGCGCAGCTTGCNNCATACGCGGCCACAATTCTTGCTGTTACGTTCACAAATGCGGCTGCCAATGAAATGCGCAATCGCGTGCTGGAACGGCTGAAGGAAACTGCCCTTGGCAATNGCGCAGACGCCCTGTGGGCCAGGCGCTGGCTTGATGTGTTTCTCNGGGATCCCTCAGCGCTCAANATCCGCACCATAGACAGCGTGCTGCACCAGATAGTGCGCGCCTCCGCCCTTGAGCTCGGCATCCCGCCTGATTATGAGATTGAGTTCCANNTTGAAAACGCGCTGGCGCCGTATGTGGACGCCATTCTTGAGGCCGCNAGGGCNGGCGGCAGTGAGCAGGCATTGCTGCGCAGCGCCTGTCTGGCTGCGCTTGAAGGCAATGATTCCGGCAATTTTTTGAAAGGCGCGAAAATTATCGCCCCCCTTATGGATCTGCTTGGGGATTGTCTGCAGGGCAAATTCAATGATCTGGCCTCAATCGAGGAAATAGACGCCGCGCTTGACAAGCTTGAAAATGCCGCGTCCGCGTCCGCAGCCAGGTTTCTGGCGCTTGCCGGNTCAAACAGGTGGGCCCATGGCTCGGTGGGCACNTCAATNCGCAAATATGCNGAAAAAAATTTTCCGGACTCCGTATCAAAGGTGGTGGCAAGGAAGTACGGNGAAGTATTCAGGGACCCCCCTGATCTGGCAGAGCTGGAAAATGCCTGGAATGAATTTGTGAATGCGGCGCTGGCGTATCATCGCGGGACAGCGATTTTAAGGCGCGGCAGAACCCAGAAGCCGTTTGTGGATGTAGCCATGCGNGTTGCCGGCATATTCAGGCAGGCGCAGGCAGAGGCTGGCGCGGCTTTGCAGGCGCTGATTCCCGGCTGGGCGAGCCAGGCTCTTGCCTCNCCTGGCGGCGTGTCGGAAGCGCTGTGCCGCATGGGTTCCAGGCTNNCGCATTTTCTGGTTGATGAATTCCAGGACACAAGCGCAGAGCAATGGCAGGTTTTGCATGCCCTGGTGCTTGAGGCAGCGTCCCGCGGGGGATCATTTACCCTGGTTGGCGATGTCAAGCAATCCATTTATGGCTGGCGCGGCGGGGACCCGCAGCTGTTTGCCAGCGCGCTGGAGGACGCGGAGCTAAAGGCCGTTGTTCCGAACCCGAAAAGGGAAACACTGGAAGATAATTGGCGCAGCCTGCCTGCCATAGTTGAGCATACCAATAATTTTTTTCGTCCGCTTGGCGAAGCGAAAGCAGCGCGCGATGTNGCGACGCTGCTGCTTGGGGAAAATGCGGAGGCGGNCATTGTGCGGGAGGCCGCGGAGCACATATCCCTGGCATTTGCNGATGTGAGGCAGAATTGCAAAAAGACCGGAGGCGAGCCAGGCTATGTGACNGCCTTTGAAGTGGNNGCCACAGATGATTCTGATCCGATGCCCGAGGCCGTATGCCGTCTTCTGCTGGANAATGTNGGCAAGCGGCGTCCATGGTCAGATATCCTGGTTCTGGTTCGCAAAAATGATGCCGCGCGCAGGCTTGCGGAAGCGCTTGGCGCGTANCGCATACCGGTAATTACTGAAAANGGNCTNTTGCTCAATGAAAATGCATTGATTGTGCAGACGCTGGCGCTCCTCGAGTTTCTGAATAATCCTGGCAATGATGTGGCTTTCTGGACAGTGATTCGCGGCGCGATAGTTGCCGGACATCCATTGGCCAGCAATCTGGAGGCCGCCGATCTGGAGGGCTGGGCTGCGGCCCGCGAGCCAGGGCAGTCCTTGTACAGGCAGTTTCGCGAGGATTTTCCGGAAATCTGGAAAGCCGTGTTCGAGCCTTTTTTCTATCGTGATTTGCTGCTGACCGCATACGATATAACGCGGGAATGGTATGTCCGGCTCGATGTTGAAAGCCGTTTTCCTGACGACCGGACAATGCTTAGAAGATTTCTGGAAACGTTGCACATTGCGGAAAACGGCGGTCAGGCCACAATTTCCGGTTTTCTGGACTATTGGCGCGCGAATCGCGAATCGGAAAAAGCGCCAATGCCGGAAAGAATGAATGCCGTGCGCATCATGACGATACACAAGGCAAAAGGCTTGCAGGCGCCAGTAGTGATTGTGCCTGGCGCCGAGTTTTCTGTTAATGCGAGCAAGCAGCCAGTTGTGATGGAAGTCGAGGGTCTGAAAGTGGTTGCGCGCAAGGCAAGGGATCAGGGTCCTGTTTACGAGCGTGAGATTGCCCGTCAGGGGCTTGAGGCCCTGAACCTGCTTTATGTTGCGCTTACGCGGCCGCAGGAAGAGCTTTATATTCTTTTCAGCAGGGACTCTGGCAAGGGCCTTGGAAAAGTTATCAGCTATCTGCAAGGGCAGGCCGGACTGGAACTGCCATATGCGCTGGGCGCGCTCCCCCCGGGTCTGCCTGGGCACATGCCCCATTTTGTCGAGCCAAAAGAGGCGCCCGCCGTCCTGGCGGAAGGAACGGCTGAGGCGCAATGGAAGCCAATGGCATGGCTGCCGGATTTGAAGATTTATCATACGGAACTGGCGGCCGCGGAGCTTACGCCCGCGCAGCGGGGCCGGGTTGTTCATTCCTGTCTTGAGCGCATGGGCTACGGCGCCAGCGGAAAGGAGGTGGCGGAGGACGCGCTCAGGGCCGGCATAAGCGGCAGCGCCATTGCCGTGCCGGAATCTGAATTGCAGGGCCTTTTGGAAGCATTGCAATGGTTTGCGGAAAAACCGCCCATTCAGGACTGGATGAGTAGAGGCTGGCGCGAGCATCCCCTGGTAAATGGCAAGGGGGAAAATCTGCGCGCGGATCTGATTGTTGCCGAGCCCTGGGGGCCGCTGGTAGTGGATTACAAGACCGGGGAGCCAGCTGCCAGGGACGTCAGGCAGATTCGCCAATATATGAAAATTCTGGCGGCATCCGGCCAGTTCCCGGGCACGCCGCGCGGATTGCTTGTTTATCTTGATAAAAGGAAATTCATGAAAGTAACGCTAAAGGAGGGAATCGATCTGGTCAAGGATTCGGATGAGCTGCCTCCCCTGGCAGACGGAGATCTTACTGACGCGCTGCCCAGCTTGCCCTGAATCTTATGGCTGCCCCTTTTCATATATTTCCCTGGGACAGGCCTTTTCTGCCTGCGCTGAAAGATTTCATTGCCCGCAAAACGGATGGCCAGCCTGGACGCTGCCTGATCATTGTGCCCAATCAGCGGCCCTGGCGTTACTTTAGCGATCT